>JASHPI010000011.1 GCA_030038215.1 Vulcanimicrobiota bacterium
GTGATCACCGGTGAGGATCTCGATGCCGCCAAGCTCGAATGGCTCCCGACCTTCCATGGCTTCGACAAGCAAATGGTCCTGGCTTTGGGCAAGGCGCTCTACCAGTATCAAGAGGTCGCCGGCGTGATCGCGACCACGCGCGAGATCGCGCACGACGGCGCCGAACTGGTCGAGGTCGAGTACGACCCGCTCGATCCGGTCGTCTCACCCTTCCAGGCGAAGGAAGACAAGATCATTCTGCGCGATGACCGCGAGACGAAAACGAACCATATCTATCACTGGGAAGTCGGCGACAAGGAGAAGACTGCCGCCGCGCTCGAGCGCTCGGCGGTCCGCATCCAGGAACGCATCCTCTCACCGCGCTGCCATCCGGCCCCGCTCGAACCCTGCGGCATGGTCGCAGACATGAACAAGGCGACGGGCCGTTTGACCGTCTACATGACCTCGCAAGCGCCGCACGTGCATCGGACGGCGTTTTCGCTGGTTACGGGCATCCCCGAGGATAAGATTCACGTGATCTCGCCCGATGTCGGGGGCGGTTTCGGCAACAAAGTACCGGTCTATCCGGGCTATGTCGTCGCGGCGGTCGCGTCGGTGATTATTGGGGTTCCGGTGAAGTGGGTCGAAACGCGCACCGAAAATCTCACCACCACCGGTTTTGCGCGCGACTATCACATGGACGTCGAGATCGGCGCAGCCAAAGACGGCAAAGTCACCGCGCTGAAGGTCTCCACGACCGCCGACCACGGCGCCTTCGACGCGGCCGCCGATCCGCGCAAGTATCCCGCCGGCATGTTCGGCATCGTGACCGGATCGTATGATTTTCCAACCGCGTTCGCCGAAGTCGACGCCTATTTCACGAACAAGGCGCCGGGCGGAATCGCGTATCGCTGCTCGTTCCGCGTTACCGAAGCCTCTTTCGCGATCGAGCGCGGCATGGACATTCTCGCGCGTAAGCTCGCGATGGATCCCGCCGAGCTGCGACGGCGCAACTTCGTGCGCAAGGAGCAGTTCCCGTATCCGTCACCGTTGGGCTTCGTCTACGATAGCGGCGATTACGAAACGACGATGCGCAAGGCGCTGGACAAGATCGGCTACGACGCGCTCCGTAAGGAACAAGCCGATAAACGCGCCAAAGGCGAGCTCATGGGCATCGGCGTGTCGAGCTTCACCGAGATCGTCGGCGCGGGACCCGGCAAGCACTTCGACATCCTCGGCATCAAGATGTTCGACAGCGCCGAGATCCGCATTCATCCGACCGGATCCGGTATCGTCCGCGCCGGCACGCGCCACCAAGGTCAGGGTCATGAGACCACGTGGGCGCAGATCGTGGCCGAAGAGCTCGGCCTGGACCCGCAAGAACTCTTGGTCGAAGAAGGCGATACCGACACCGCGCCATATGGCCTGGGGACTTACGCCAGCCGCAGCACGCCGGTCGCGGGCGGCGCGCTGGCGCTGGCGGCGCGCAAGATTCGCCAAAAGGCTCAGAAGATCGCGGCTCATTTGTTGGAGGCCTCGGAAGCCGACGTCGAGTGGAAGGATTACAAGTTCAGCGTCAAGGGCGTGCCGGGCAAGAGCGTCACGATGAAGGACGTTGCGTTTGCGGCGTACACCAATCCGCCCCCGGACACCGAGCCCGGCCTGGAAGCGACCTATTATTACGATCCGCCCAACCTGACGTTCCCCAACGGAACCTACGTTGCGGTCGTCGACGTCGATGGCGAAACCGGCGCCGTGAAAGTGCGCCGCTTCTTGGCGGTCGACGATTGCGGCGTCGTGATCAACCCGATGATCGTCGAAGGCCAAATCCACGGCGGCTTGACGGAAGGCTTCGCCATGGCATTCATGCAGGAGATCGTGTACGACGACGACGGCAACCACTTGAACACGAACTTCACCGACTATCTCATTCCGACCGCGTTGGAGACGCCGCATTGGGAGACCGATAGCACGGTCACGCCTAGTCCGCATCATCCGATCGGCGCCAAGGGCGTCGGCGAGAGTCCAAACGTCGGCTCGCCGCAGGCGTTCGTAAATGCCGTGATGGACGCTCTCGCTCCGCTCGGCATCACGCACATCGACATGCCGCTGACGCGGGAAAAGATCTGGCGCGCCATCCGGGACGCCAAAGCGCAGCAATGAATCTTTCATGGAACGGTACCGAAGAGATTCAGGCCGGCAAAGACGCCGTCTGGACGTTCATCAACGATCCGGCCAAGATCGCCACGTGTCTGCCCGACGTTCAAAGCACGACCATTCGCGACGCACACAGTTTCGACGCGACCGTCGGCGTCGCGCTAGGCCCTGTGCGCGGTAAGTTCACCTTCAAAATCGCGCTCCAACCGGCTAGCGACGGCAACCATATGGACATGAAGGTCTCGGGCGGCGGGCTGGGAAGCGTCGTCGACCTCATTGCTGGTGCGGATCTGGTCTCCAATGGCGACGCTTCGACCACGCTGAATTGGAAGGGAACCGCCGATATCCGCGGTCCGGCCGCGACGGTCGGCGGCCGCGTACTCGACGCACAGGCGCATCGCGTGATCAGTACGACCTTCGAGAACGTCAAGAAAAGCTTGAGCGGCAGCCCGCAGGCGCCGTCGAACGCCCCGGGAGATGCGCGCTAGCTTTTTCGAACGGGTGGCCGAGTTGGAACGCGCGCGCACGCCGTTTGCGCTCGCGACCGTCGTCGTCCGGCACCCGCCCGTCAGCTCGCATCTGGGCGATCGCGCGATCGTTTTTGCCGATGGACGCATGCAGGGATTCGTAGGTGGGGCTTGCTCGCGCGACATCGTGCGCCGTCAGGCGGTAGCGGCCATGCGCAGCGGGACCGGAAGGCTGGTGCAGATCCGTCCGGGCGCGCCGCCCGACGCAGACGATGCGGCGCCCGTCGGGACGGTGATCGTGCCGATGACCTGCACGTCCGAGGGAGCCGTGGACGTCTACGTCGAGCCGCACCTGCCGCCACGCGTTCTGCTGGTCGCGGGAGCGACGCCGGTGGCGCGATCGCTCGTTGCCATCGGCGGGCTGCTCGATGGTTTTCGCGTCGTGCGCGTGTTGCAGGAGAGCGACCTGGCCGATCTTTCGCCGGAGGATCTGCGTGGCGTGATCGCGCTCTCGGCCCTCGGCGAGTTTCTGCGCGAACTCGATCCGGGAGAGCGCACGTCGCTGGTCGCGGTCGTCGCCACGCAGGGTCATTACGACGAGCCCGTTCTCGAAGCGCTGCTCGACGCGCAGGCGTTGCCCTACATCGGTCTGCTGGCGAGTCGCCGGCGCGCAGCCGGCGTCTTCGCGACGCTGGCCGCGTCGGGCATGACGCGCGAACGGATCGAACGCGTGCAGAATCCGGCCGGGCTGGACATCGGCGCTCGCCGGCCAGGCGACGTCGCGGTTTCGATCTTGGCACAGATTGTCGCGATCGTGGCTGCCATCGAACCGCAAGCGGTGCGGCCCGAATCATTGAGCGAGAGGCTGGCGGCCGATCCGGTCTGCGGCATGGACGTCGAGGTTGCAAGCGACGCGCAGCGCGCGGAATACGACGGCCGCGGCTATTACTTCTGCGGCGCCGGATGTCGCGCCATCTTCCAGGAGGATCCGTCGCGCTATGCCGTGGCGGCGCATGCATGAACGGAACGCAGATCCGCCGGCGTTTCGCGGAACGAGGCTACATCGCCGACGAGGACTTCGCCACCTCAATCGAGCTGATGCTCGCACTCGAGAAGCCGCTGCTGGTTGAAGGTCCCGCCGGCGTCGGCAAGACCGAGAGCGCGAAAGTGCTTGCCGACGTGCTCGATACCAAGCTGATCCGCTTGCAATGCTATGAAGGCCTCGACGCCGCGAGCGCGCTCTACGAGTGGAACTATCCCAAGCAGCTGCTGCACATCCGGCTGACCGAGAACGAAGGCATCTCCCTGGCCGAGCGCGAGACACAAATCTTCAGCCAGCCGTTCCTGCTCGCACGGCCGCTGCTCGAGGCCATCTCGCAAGCCCGCGCCCCGGTGCTGCTGATCGACGAAATCGATCGCGCCGACGAAGCATTCGAAGCCTTTCTCCTCGAGCTTCTGGGCGAATTTCAAGTGACGATTCCCGAAATCGGCACGATACGCGCGAAGGAGCGTCCGGCGGTGATCGTCACCTCGAACCGCTCGCGCGAGCTCTCGGACGCGCTGCGCCGCCGCTGTCTCTATCTGTGGATCGCATATCCGGAGCTCGAACGCGAGGTGGCAATCCTGCGCGCGCGCTTACCCGGCGTGAACGAACGACTGGCGCGGCAGATCGCGCGCTTCATGGAGTTTCTGCGAGGACAGCCGTTCCAACGCGTCCCGGGAACCGCCGAAAGCCTGGACTGGGCGCTGGCGCTCGTACGTCTGCACCGCGATGAACTCGACGAAGCGACGCTTGAACTCACCGCCGGCTGCATTCTCAAGGTGCAGGAGGATTGGGAGCTCCTGCGGACGCTGCGCACGCAATATCGGCCGCTCTTGGAGCCGGCCGGGGGCGAGATCGTGGTGCCAACGCCGCCTGAAGCCGATTACGGCTTGGGGTCGGTGCGCGCGAACCTGGGATGAGCGCCAATCTTACTGCGGGTGTCGTCGAGTTCTGCGCGCACCTGCGCCGCGAGCATGGGTTCAAGGTCGGCCCACGGGAAGCGCGCGACGCGATGCGAGCGATCGAATGCGTCGGAGTCGAGCGGCGGACGCGCGTCGCCGCCGCATTGCGCAGTATCTGCTGTAGCGGCCCCGAGGAGATCGCGCTCTTCGATCGCGCCTTTGCGGCTTTCTTCTCACTCGCGCCGGGCGTTGCGCAACCGAGGCCGCAGCGGCAGCCGCAGACGAGCGACGCGGGAGCCACAGGGGCGCCGCGCCAGTCCGCGCCCGCAGCCGAGAGCCTAGCTGACGGGTGGGAGCTGCGCCGCGCGCAGTACAGTCCGGCAGCATCGCCGGTCGACGCCGTGGCCATTCCGACCGAAGGGCTCGATGCGGCATTAACCCAAGCGCAACGTCTCATCCAACGCCTGCATCTGGCTCGATCGCTGCGTTGGAAGCCAAGGGCCCGCGGCGAGCGCTTCGATCTGCGGCGCACATTGCGCGCCGGGCTGCGCACCGGCGGTGACGTGATGTTGCCGCGCATGCTCGATCACCCGCTGCGCAATCCGCGTTTCGTTCTGTTGCTCGACGGCAGCCGCTCGATGAGCGAGCACAGCGCGCGCATGCTCCAGTTCGCCTATGCGCTCTGCCGCTGCACGCGTCGCGCAAGCGCGTTCGTTTTCAGCACGAGACTCCGCGAGGTCACCCGTCAACTCCGTAGCGTCGCTCGTAAGGCGTATCGCTTGGAGGGCTTGGGCGAAGCTTGGGGCGGCGGCACCCGTATCGGCGCGAGTCTCGTGGAGTACCTTCGAAACTTTAGCGGACTCTTGAGCGATCAAACGTTCGTAATCGTGATGAGCGATGGGCTGGATGTCGGCGAGATCCCGCAACTGCAGCGCGCGATGAGCGAGATCGCGCGGCGCTCGGCGGCGATCGCGTGGGTCAACCCGCACGCGGACTCACCCGGCTACGTGCCCTCGGCGGACGGCATGCAGGCGGCGTTGCCCTATCTGGCGACACTCGTCTCGTTCGATCGGCTCGGCGCGTTAACCAACCTGCGCCGTCGCCGGAGGATGGCCGCCGATGCGTGAGGTCTTCGCGACCGCGGCCGACTGGTTGGAAGAGGGCCGCAGCATGGCGCTGGCGACGCTGGTCGAGTTGCGCCAAGCTGCGACCGCTCCGATCGGCACGAGCATCGCGGTTGACGGCGCGGGACACATCGTCGGCAACATCGGCGCCGGCTGTCACGAAAGCGAGATCGTCGAGGCGTGCCTGCGCGCGGCGGCCGACGGGCAAGCCCGCCGGCTCGACCTCAACCTCGATGAAGATGAGTTGCTCGGGGGCAACGGGTGCGGCGCGGTGTTGCGAGTCGTGGCTTGGCGACCCGGGCGCGCTTTTCGCGAGGAGGCGCGTGCAATTGCCGCCGGCAAGCGCGAAGCGCGTCTTTCATTCGCTTACGATGGCGGCAGAGCCGTCTTCGAGCACGTCTACCCAGCCAAAGAAACGCTGATTCTGATCGGCGCCACGTCGCTGGCCGCGGAGCTGGCGACGATCGGCCGGCGCGTGGATTTCAACGTCGTCGTCGTCGATCCACGACCGGCATTCGCGACGGCCGAAAGAGTTCCCGACGCCGACGCGCTGGTGCGCGCGTGGCCGGACGAATATCTGCCGGCCGCGCTTTCGGAGCGCACGTCGATCGTGGTGCTTTCGCACGATCCAAAGTTCGATCTGCCGGCGCTGCGCTGCGCGCTGCGCTCGAACGCACCGTACATCGGGCTGTTGGGAAGCCGCCGCTCTCAGGCCAGCCGGCGATCGTCGCTGCGCGATGAGGGATTCGATGCGGAAGCGCTGGCGCGCGTGCACGGGCCGGCCGGCCTGGATATCGGAGGCGCAACGCTTGCGGAGACGGCGGTCTCGATTCTGGCTGAGATCGTCGCGAGCCGGCACGAGCGCTCGGGCCAGTCGCTGCGAACGACCGACCGCGAGATCCATCGCCGCTCCGAAGGCGTCGCAAGGCAGGCATGATCGCGGCGCGAGCCGTCATTCTCGCCGCCGGCACGTCGTCGCGCGTGGGCCGGCAAAAACTCTTGATGGAGTTCCGCGGCCGCCCATTGATCGAGTACGCGATCGCGGCGGCGCGAGCGTGGAAGCCGGTTGTCGTTGCCGGTCCGCAGGTCGCGGGCTATCTGTTCGACCGCTCCGACGTTACGGTGCTGCGCAACGACGCGCCGGAGCTTGGCATGGCACATTCGCTGAGTTTGGCGAATCGCGCGCTGCCCGAAGCCGGCGCGATGATCGTCTTACTCGGCGACAAACCCCTGATCAGCGCTTCGCTTATCGAATCGATCTGCCGAGCACCGGATGAAATCGACCTCGCCTATCCGGTGCGCGATGGCGTCCCGGGACATCCGGTTGCGCTCTCCGCGCGCGCGCGTCGCTGCATCGACCGCCTGCCGCCGGGCGATACGCTGCGCCTTCTGCGCGATCGCGCCGACCTGCGGCAATGGGCGATGCCCAGCGAGGACGCCGGCGCATTCTTCGACGTCGATACGGTCGAGGCGCTCGACACCTAGAGCACTGATTGGCCAGGGGCCGCGCGGTTGCGCGGGAACCTACCCGGATCATGCGCAAGCCGTCCGTGATCGAAATATTCCTCACCTTCCTGCAGATTGGCGCCATCAGCTTTGGTGGAGGCGTCGTGGCCTATCTGCGCGATGGTCTGGTCCGTAATAAGAAGTGGTTCGACGACGTCGAGTTTCTTGAGCTGACGTCGATCAGCAACACGCTGCCCGGCCTCAACGCCACCAATATCGCGATTCTCGCCGGCGACCGGCTGGGCGGGTGGCCGGGAGCCTCGCTCGCGCTGATCGGCATGTGCATTCCGGCATTCATCTTCATGACCGCGGCCGGAATCGTCTACGGTCAGTCGCATTCACGGCCATTGGCCAGCGCAGCGCTGCGAGGAGTCGCGGCCGCGGCAACCGGCCTGCTCGCCGCCACCTGGTTCAAGATCGGAAAGAAATCCCTGAAGGGATTCTACGACGCGTTCTTCGTGATGGCCGCGATCTTAGGCATCAACTACTTCAAGTGGGGTGTGCCGATCACGCTGCTGGCCGTCGGCGCGCTGGCGATCTTCACCTATCGGCCGACGACCGCGCCGCCCGAGAAGCCCGCGCAGGAGGAAGAACAATGGATCAGCTCCCTGCACTAGCAAAAGTCTTCGCCTATCTTTCCTTCCTGACGATCGGCGGCGGCATGGCCGCCTTTCCCGAGATGCGGGTGCTGATCGTCGACGTGCATCGTTGGCTGACCGCCGAACAGCTGACCCACGTCTACAGTACCGGGCAGATGTCGCCGGGCCCGAACATGATGATGGTGGCCGAGGTCGGTCAACTTGTAGCCGGGTTTCCGGGCGCGCTCGTCTGCGCAATCGCGTTCTTTCTTCCAACGGGAATCCTGACGTTCTTGGTTGGACGCTTGTGGAAGCGGCTCGAAAACTGGCCGTGGCGCGCATCGATTCAAAAGGGACTGGCACCGGTGGCGATCGGGCTGGCGGTGGGCGGTCTGATTACGTTCGGCCGGACTGCCGTCACGGGATGGCTTACCCTCATCGTCGCATTCGCGACATTCGTGGCCGTCGCGCGAACGAAGATCAATCCGGTGTTCTTTATCCTGGGCGCCGGCGTGATCGGCTTGATCGCGATGCGCTAAATGAGCGCTCGGTCCGCGGCAGAAGCGGCACTCCGGCATCCGGCCGAGCAGCCGTTGTACATCGGATCGATCATCATCAACTTCGTGCTGATGGGCTTGGCGATCGCGTTCGTCGTACACCCGCCCGGATGGATCAAAGAGTTTCCGTTTATCGGCAAAGAGGTCACCCTGCTGCGGGCGCTCGCGATTTCGGCCCTGATCGGCATACCAGGAGCGGTACTGATACGTAACCGGCGGCGGGCGCTCGTGGCCGGCAACTCGGTCTTGCTCTCACCGACACAGTTTCCGGAAGTCTACGCGATACTCGAAGCACATTGTAAGCGGCTGGGAATGACGAAAATCCCGGAGCTGTATTTGACGGTTGGCACGATTCGGCCGTTCTCGGAGGCATTCTCCGCGTGGCACCGAGACTTTATCGTGCTGCACCAGATTGCGCTGGATCCGGACTACCGAAAATCACTCGATATCCTCAGTTTTGCGATCGCCTACGAGCTGGGGGCGATACGTCTCAACCACACCGCCTGGTGGAACGACATGCTCTTAACCTATATCTCGGCGCTCAAATGGCCGATCAATCCGCTGAAGCGAGTCCGGGTCTACTCGCGCGATCGCTACGGCGCATATCTCGCGCCGGCCGGATTTCGGGGCCTCTTGATCTATGCGGTCGGCCGGCGGTTGATGAACAGCGTGAACGTCGAGGATTATCTCGACCAAGCCACCCGATACCGTGGCCTGTGGGCCGACATAACGATGCTGACCGAACCGCGGCCGCCGGTCTTAGAGCGCCTGCGCGAGTTGCAGCGCGCCGGCTTTACGTTGGAGTTTACAAAAACGGGAGGTGAGCCAGCCGGATGAGCCCGTAGAGCAACGCGAGGGTGCCCAGTGTCACGACCATGAGGTGATTCGGGAAGACCATCTTCGTGCTCACTCCGGCCAAGAATGAGACGCCGGCGAAGATGACCGTCAAGAGCAGGAACTCGTCGGCGTGACGCGCTGCCTCCTGTGCCGATTCGAAACTTGCGCCTGCACTCCGGTTATAACTCTCGGCTTCTGACTTCGTGCGCAGCGTGTATTGCCGCATAACGAACGGCGAACTCGGCGCCTTGGGATTGATCAGCGGCTTGGTCGCAAGCCAGGCATTCATCGCCGGGCGCATCTCCGGCCGAAACCGTCGATTGAAAAACTCCGCCTCGCGCGTGCGGCCGCCGGCCACCGCATTGATATAGTTCAGGAAGAGGGTCACATCGATGGTCATCAGTGCGTTGCTACGGCCGATGGCTTCGGCGCTCCTCACGTGCTGCGCGTTCGCGACGCTGTAGAAGCGTGACTGCGCTTCCCCCCACCGCCCCGATTGATAGCTGCAGACTGCGGAGAGCACCGCGGCCATCGAGATCAACGCCACCGAGGCGAAATCAACGGCGCGGTCAACCGCCTTGCGGTCCAGCATTCCAGTATTCTTCCGCCTTGTGAAAAAGCGCCCCTATCGCAAAAGGCCCCGGTCGCATCGGCGAGGAAGGCACAAGGCCCGGTTCTTTATCTTGGGGGTATGACATTGAGCCCTGAAAAGCTCATCTCGGCAGCCGTACTCGTTTCGCTGACGTTTAGCGCAGGCTTGGAAGTCAATCGCGAGCATCTGTTCGCGATTCTCAAAGACATCGGCCTGCTCGTGCGGGCATTGCTCGCGAACTTCGTGATCGTTCCGATCATCGGATTGCTTCTCGTCAAGCTCTTTGCGCTGCCGCCGGAGATCGCAACCGGTGTGCTCTTGATGGCGATCGCTCCCGGTGTCCCGCTCGTTCTCATTCAGGTCCGCAAACGCGGCGGCAGTCTGGGCCTCGCGGTTGAGCTCTCGCTGTTCCTGCCGTTGCTATCGGTCGTGACGGTACCGCTAACCGCCCGGCTCGTACTTCCCCCCGACGCAGTCTCGCAGCTTCCGCTCGGGCAGTTCATCGTAACGCTGCTGCTCTTCCAGACCCTGCCGCTGTTGCTTGGAGTCGCGGTCGGCCACCGCGCCCCCGCGGCAGCGCCCCGTCTCGCGCGGATTTTCCGCATCGTCTTTCTGCTAACAGTGCTCGTGTTGCTGGTTGCATTGGCTCCGAAGCTCGCGCACAGCGTTGCGGCGGTCTACGGTTCACGCGGCATGCTGGCAATGCTCTGCATCGTCGTGCTGTCGATGCTTACCGGTTTAGCCCTGGGCGGCCCGGCGCGCGAGACGCGACGCGTGCTCGGAATCGCTACGACACTGCGCAACATCGGGCTCGCCGCGCTCATAGGGACCTCGAATTTTTCCGCATCGTCGCTCGTCCCAGCTGCCATCTTGACCTACCTCTTGATTCAGTTCATCGTCGTGATGGTGGTAGGCATCTACTTCACGCGTACCGTCGAGAGAGCTCCGGCATGACCACTCAGTACGTCATCTCGCAGTTCGGGTTCAAGACGCTCACGCTCGTCGATTACATTTCCTTAGTCGCGGCCACGACCAATGCGTTCAACGGCGCGCTCCTCGCGCGGCGCCCCGATCATTACCGGCACTTCACCGTGATGGGGGTCGTCATCTTGGCCTATGCGGGTGGCATCGGCGGGGGCGTCGTGCGCGACGTGCTCGTCAACAAGGTGCCCTCGCCGCTCGTGAACCCGTGGTACCTGATCCTCTGCTTCGTCGCCGCCTGGCTGGCGCTCATCATCGACTACAGCAGCGCGCAGAAGTTCAAGGACGGCCTCTTCCAATTCATGACCGCCTTCACGTTGCCGTGGTACGCGATCGTCGGCGCGCAGGCGGCGTTGACGGCTCATCTCGGATACTTGGCGGCCGTGCTTATCGGGATGATCGCGACCACGGCCGGCCGCTGGATCATCGACACCGCGTGTTTGGTCATCCCCAAGCAGCTCGTGCGCGGCGAGTTTTTCATGACCGCCGCAGCGTTGACCGGCATCGCGTACTGCGTCTGCATCGCCGGGCTCGGGCTATCGGTGGCTCTATCGACGGCGATCGCATTCTTTATCGGCTTCGGTTTCCGCCTCACCGCGCAGACGTTGGGTTGGGAGGAATGGGAGCCGTGGGAGCCCGAGCCCCTTACGGAGGGAGAAAAGGCGCGCAAGAAGCTCGGAGAGGGACTGCGCGCGGAGCTCGGCGGGAGCGACGCCGGCTCGCCGAATAGCTAACGCCTTAGGAGTACGAATCATGAGCAAGACTGCGGAAAAAACGAGCGCGACCCCGCTAGTGACGCATCGCGAGTTCAAGCTGCTACTCAAGCCGGAAAAGTTTTCCAGCCGTCAAGCGGTGCTCGATTTCAACGTGAAGTTGGAGCAAGTCGCAAAGAAACTCGGCGTCCATTACGAGCCGGTCGAGTCCCTCGATGCTCAGCTTCGCATCGTGCAGTTCTACGATACGAAGAACGAGGATCTGCGCAAGAACAAGCTGATTTTTCGCATCCGGCAGATCCGAGAGAGTGTCTGGCCGGGCGAGAGCTGGGAGCTCACCTTCAAGTGCCGCGCGCCCGATTACGAAAAGGCCGCGGCTTTTAACACGGATACCACCTTGCCGAAGCTGCAGAAGAAGAAGTTCAAAGAGGAGCTGATTCGTGGGGATACGATCGGAACGATGACGAGCATCTTCTCGAACAACGTCATCGTCGAATATCCCGGGACTCAAGCGGAGATTCCGCTCTCGCGTCTCGTAGACCACCTACCGCATCTCAAAACGTTGGACTTAGATTTAAACGATACGCTCGCGATCGTCGCCGGCGCAAAAGTCTTCGAGCTTCAGTCAACCCTGGGAAACCTCGCGTTCGGGCACGGCGTCGTCGCCCACGCGACGCTGGCCGTCTGGGCGCGACCGATACCCGATCGGTTCGAGCCGTTGATCGCGGAGTTTGGTTTCTCAACTCACGTGCTCGACGGCGACGAAAAGGAGGAGAAGGGTCAACGAGCCGCCGACGACTTCTTCAAGGCGCTGCAGGTGGCGTTGAAGGATTACCTGAGCGATGGAACGACGAAGACGGCGCTGATTTATGGCGATCAAGGGTCCTGAGACCAAGCGCGACGGCATGGTCGTGATCCCAGGCGGAACCTTCCGCATGGGATCCGATCGTTTCTATCCCGAGGAAGCACCGATTCGCGACGTTCACGTCGACGGCTTCTTAATCGATGCGTTTACCGTTACGAACAGCGACTTTTCGAAATTCGTTCGCAAGACCGGGTACGTTACCGTTGCGGAACGCGAATTGAACCCCGACGATTACCCTGGAGCCCCAGCGGAGAATCTGGTCCCGGGTTCGATGGTTTTTCGCATGACTATCGGTCCTGTCGACCTGCGCGATTACTCCCAGTGGTGGACGTGGACGCCCGGCGCGTCCTGGAAGTATCCCGACGGTCCCGGTAGCTCGATCGATTCGCGCCCCGATCATCCGGTCGTCCACGTTGCGTATGAAGATGTCGAGACGTACGCGCACTGGGCGGGGAAGCGGCTTCCAACCGAAGCCGAGTGGGAGTTCGCAGCGCGCGGCGGTCTTGATCAAAAGAGTTTCGTTTGGGGCGACGAGATGGAACCCGGCGGAAAGCCTGCGGCCAACACGTGGCAAGGCGATTTTCCGTGGCGGAGCACCTATCGTCGCGGACCTGGCACGATGCCGGTGGGCCTGTTCGAGCCGAACGGATTCGGACTTTACGACATGGCCGGCAACGTCTGGGAATGGACCAGCGACTGGTACGTGGCTGACCGCACCACCTTGGAGTCACCATGTTGTGCCGGCGGTGCCCGCGAGCTCAGCTACGACCCGTGCCAACCGAAGTTTCGCATTCCTCGTAAAGTGCTCAAGGGCGGATCGTTTCTCTGCTCACCGAGCTATTGTTTACGATTTCGCCCGGCAGCGCGCTCGCCACAGATGATCGACACCGGAATGTCACATCTGGGGTTTCGGTGCGCGCGAGATCTGTAGCGACTCCTAGCCGCGAAACACGCTCAAGAGGAAAACGGCGCACGAGGCGGTGACGACGCCGGCGACAGCGGTGCCGCCGAGAAACAGCGGGCCGCCGATGCGGCCCTCCCCCATAATCGTTCGGTTACGCGCGATCGCTACCAGCAGCCAAAGCGTCAGTGGCGTTGCTAGGCCGCCGACGACTGAGGCCGCATAAAGCAAAGCGATCGGCGACGACCCGACGAGCGCGAATGCTGCCGACAGCGCGAGCGAGCCCAGCAGGGCCGCGTAGAAGATCGGTGCATCGCGCCAGTGCGCGTCGAGGCTGCCGTTCCGATCGAACGTTTGCGTCACGACATAAGCGCTCGTAGCCGCGAGAATCGGAACGGCGAGGGCGGCCGACGCGAGCAGCCCAACGGCAAACAGCGCCGTTGCCCATTGGCCCGCCAGCGGCTCTAGTGCCACCGCTGCATCGGTAGCCGTTTGCACGTTCGTGTGAGTCTTTCCGAGCGTTGCGGCCGTCGCGACTAGGATGAAGAAGAAACAGATTCCCGGCGCCAGCGCTCCCCAGGCAGCGTCGGCTCTCGCCCAACCTGCGCGCGTCGCCGGCGTCCGGCGCTCCGAGACTTGGATCTGCTCCCAATAGTACACGTAACTCGTCAGGGTCGTCCCAAGCAGCGCTAAGGCGCCGGTAACGACCGGCGGCGAGAGCGAGAAGCGCGGAAACAGCAGCGAGTGCAGGAGCGCGGACCAATCGGGACGTGCGAGCACGGCGCTGATGCCGTACGCCACGAAAACGAAGGGAAGGCAAGTGAGAACGCGTTCGACGCGCCGATAGGATCGCACCAAGAGCAGCCCGGCTGCGACGGCTGCGAATGGAACAACGAAGACTTGCCGGGGCACGCCGAAGAGCAGCTTGAGCGATTCCGCACCCGCCTGAATGTCCGCCGCAAGCGTCATGAGGTTGACCGCAACGATGGCGGCCAGAGCGAGCAACGCCCACACCAAGCCGTACCGCCGCTTGATCGCGCCTTGAATGCTGATTTGGGAAGTGCCAACCGAAGCGGCGATGGACTGAACGATCGCGATCATTGGAAACAAGAGCACAACCAGCCACGAAAGCATGTAGCCCGTCGCTGCGCCGACGACGGCCAGGCTTGCGACGGTCGTCGGATCCGCATCGGACGCTCCGGCAACGAAGCCCGGTCCGAACGGGCTAGAACGCTGCTGAGCTAAATTTGGAACGTGTAACCCAAAAGCGGGCCGGCCATATTGAATCGCTGCGTGTGGGCAGTCAAGGGAAAGTTGAAGTAGTTCAACGCGCGGTATAGGGCGATGATGGTTTGACCGTGATCGAACGCGTAGCCCGCCCCGCCATACGCCTCCCAGGACTGGTTGTTGCTGCCGTTTCCAAAGTCTCCATAGTACGGCACGAAGAGACGCTGGTTAAAGAAGACCCTACCGCGCAGCCCGAGGATCATGTCATCGGCGGCATCGAACGTATGGAGACTTCCCGACGGCGTGATGATTCCTCGCCGGCCGACGACGGCGTTGTAGCTCAGGGCTGTAGAGATCGGGAACTGACGCGTTCCGGCGAAGAAGCTTACATCGGCAAAATCATTGTGCGCGAGCGTAACGCCTGCCGCCAACTCCCAGATCGCCGGAGAGATGCGCGCGGTCGTATTGACGGTGTAGGGAATGTGAATCCGGTTGAGTGGTCCACTGATCGTCCCGACAAATGTTGCGCTCGACGCAGCGTTCAAGTAGATAACGTCGCCGAAAAGATCGAGGATACCCTTGCGCGCGTCGAACGCACCCATGAATGCTGAGTCGACCTTCGGCAAGTAGTCACTCGGTCCGACTGCGATGTTGGACGCGATGATGCGCGCCGGACGCGTCGGCAGCGTGGGAATGGAAAACTGCGTGTTGAGCTTGACGGTGGGGGCCCATACGTACGGGGCGAGCGTAATGTGCGTCTGGCCGTCGTATTGCCGGTCGATCGGGGTCGGGCTAGAGGGGCCCGGAAGTGGTGCCGGCGGCGGCGTCTGTTGCGCGCGCGCCGGCGCTGCGGTTAGTGCGAATCCTAGCATTACGAGAGGCAGCCAACGTCTGAAATTCATAAAGTCTCCAGAGTGCTTCGATTTAAGGCACGCTTCTATTGGGGCGGTTAGCAAGCCTTCCCTATCTGCCCGCAGCAATCGCGGCCCCTGCCCTGCGCACGGCGTCGTAAAGCGCCGGATTATCTCGCAATCCATACTCGGGGTCTTCGTTCGGCTGCGCCATGTATTCGTAGATCGTGACGGTCGGTGTAACGGGTGCAAGACGCACGATCGTCTGGTAGAGATCGGCGGCGTTACTTTTGCCGATCTCCGTGACGTAGATGGTCGGCGCTACGCCGTCGGGGGCGTTGCCGATCGCATCGCGCAGCTGCTCGACCGCAGCAGCCATTTGATTGGGCGGGACACCGTAAGGGTGAAAGCCGTATCCGCTGACCGGCGGACTTGGATTGGCGTTTCGCAGAATCGAGGCCAAGGCCACCGTCCACGGCAAATCTCTTCCGGAAGTTCCGCTGGTAATGACTTGTATGCCGAAGGCGGCGATCGCCGGCGCAACCTGCTTGTAGTACGATGCGTAATCGCTCACGCTTGTGAAGCCGTTGCTACCAAGGTCGGCTTCATTTGCGATCTCCGCGTAGCGCAGGCAGCCGAACTCGCGGCGTGTGTACCGCGCGAAGAATTCGCCGACCGTATCGATCAGGTGCTGCTCGCCCATGTGATCGTCGTTCGGATTGGGGACGAGGATCATCGCCTGCAATCCAGAGCTGCAGATCGTATCGAGCCCCTGGTCTTCGCGGTGCCAGCGCACTTGGTCGAGTTGCAGGCCGTCGGGCCGCCATCCTACACGTACGAAGCTCGCGTGCAGGTTGTCGTGAATGTCGCGCATGACGGCCGGCGTGAAAAAGCGCCGTCGAATCGCGGGCCAGTGGATGCCGCCGACGGCCGGGAGCGCGATTCCAAGCTGCGCGTTCGCCGTCGCGGACGGCGACGTTTGTGAGATTCCCACCTCTGGAGCCAACGCCAGCGCTGCAAGAATTGACGCCGCGCGCCAAACAAGAGGCATGTTAAGATAGTTACTCGCGAAAGGATCGATCTCCGCCCGCGAGAAGCGCCTCCGATGACGTTCGACATCCTGCAATCGTGCCCCGAGTGGTACCACTCGATCGAGCTCGCTCCGGGAGTCGTTACGCCGGGTCGGGCCCCGCTTGAAGTATGGAACGAAACGCTGCGCAAACTGCAGCTTCCCGACCTGCATGGGAAATCGGTACTCGATATCGGCGCGTATGACGGTTTTTTTTCGTTCGCCGCCGAGAGATTGGGCGCGGCGCGCGTCGTAGCCCTCGATCACTACGTATGGTCCGCCGACATGGCCGCGTACATGAAGGAATGGAGAAGCTCGCGCGAGTCGGGAATGCGGATGCCTCCCCCGCACCTATCGAGGCATTGGCGTCCCGCTGAGCTGCCGGGGCGGCGTCCGTTTGATGCGGCACGCGCGATCCTCGAGAGCGACGTCGAGCCCGTCGTCGGCGATTTTATGACGATGGATCTTGCCGATTTGGGACGCTTCGACATCGTGTTCTTCCTCGGAATCCTCTACCATTTGGAAGAACCGCTGCGCGCATTGAGGCGCGCGGCGGCGGTTACCGCACCGGGAGGCGCTCTCTTCATGGAAACGGAGGCGGTGGAGCTCCCCGGCGCTCCCGATGCGCCGTTCTGCGAGTTTTTCCCGGGCAGCGAGCTGAACGACGATGCATCGAACTGGTGGGCCCCCAACGCCAAAGCGCTGGAGGGATTCGCTCGCGCGGCCGGCTTCGCTGATTTCACCCTGCTTTCCGGACCGCCGCGCCTTTCGTCGACGCGGCAGTTGCGAGCGCGGATGCGTCGCGAACGATTGCGCTATCGAGCGGTAGCCCGCGCGGAAGCCGCGCGATAAAGCTACTGTTTACAGGCTAAAAACAACTAACTATAATTAGCCTACCAAAGCTGCTCTGCAGCCGCGCTGGAACAACTTGGAGGTTCGCGCGATGGAGCATTTAGGGTGGGTACGGCTCGCTTTCTTGGTGGCACTGACCGGTTGCGCGCAGAGTTCGATGCTGCCCGCGCCTCAGACGTTCCCGCTTGCACTCTCACCCGAACAGACGGCAGTGAAGATCCGACACGTCGTCATCATCTTCCAAGAGAATCGCAGCGTCGACAATCTCTTCAACGGCTTCCCCGGCGCGGATACGGTACGCAGCGGTTTGACCTCCGGCGGCCGCAGGGTACCGCTGCACCCGGTCAGCTTGTCCGCAGCCTACGACCTCGGCCATGCGCATTTCAATTTCGAAAGAGAGTATGCCGGCGGTCAGATGAACGGCTTCGACCTGGTTCACGGGGCGTGCTACTCGGTGATAACGTGCGGACAACTAGATCTTCGCGCCTACGGATACGTGCCGCGCGACGAGGTGCGGCCCTACTTCGACATGGCGTCGCAGTATACGTTTGGCGATCGAATGTTTCAGACCAATCAGGGACCAAGCTTCCCGGCGCACCAATACATTCTGAGCGGAACATCAACCATCGCCGACGGCTCCGGGCTGCGCGCTGCGGAGAATCCCACCGGGGGGCCGGGAGGTTGCGACTCGCCGGCTGGAACGATGGTCGAGCTCATCGATCCGACGGGCAAGGAAGGCATGCCGATCTTTCCGTGCTTCGATCGCACGTCGCTGATCGACTTGCTCGAGCGCAAGTCGAAAAGCTGGCGTTACTACCAAGCCTATATCGGAGCGGGGCTCTGGAACGGACCCGACGCTCTCGTGCACGTCCGAGAGAGTCGCGACTATAGCACTCACGTCGTAACTCCGCAGACCCAAGTCCTCTTGGATATCAAACACGGAGCGCTTGCTGACGTCGTCTGGGTAACGCCGAGCGGGCTGGCGTCCGATCATGCTTCGAGCACGAACGGCTCGGGGCCGTCGTGGGTCGCCGCGGTCGTCAATGCCGTCGGGGAGAGCCGGTACTGGCATGACACGGCGATCTTCGTGACCTGGGATGACTGGGGCGGATGGTACGATCACGTTCGGCCGCCGCCGTATAACTCGTACGAACTCGGTTTTCGCGTACCGCTGATCGTGATATCACCATATGCCAAGAATCACTACATTTCGCACGTCCAACACGAATTCGGCAGCATTCTAAAGTTTGTCGAGAAGACATTTGGCTTGCCTTCGCTTCACACGACCGACGTCCGCTCTGACGATCTCTCGGACTGTTTCGACTTCTCCAAACCGCCGACGCGATTTCGACCGATTCCCGCGCGGCTGCCGCCGAGCTATTTTTTCAAACAACCGATAGACAGGACGGCACCCGACGATGATCTTTAAGTGCAGAATCGCTCTCTTAATTGCGCTGAGCGGCTGCGTTCAGTATTCGATGATGCCGGGGTCTCCAGCGCCCGCGTTCGCGCCGGCGACCGAGCAAGTTCGGTCGAAGATCCGACACGTGGTTATCATCTTTCAAGAGAATCGGAGCGTGGACAATCTCTTCAACGGCTTTCCGGGCGCGGACACGGTTCGCATCGGCTTCAATTCCAGCGGACGGAAGGTGTGGCTGCACGCGGTCAGCTTATCCGCACCCTTCGACCTCGGTCACGCGCACCTCTCGTTTGAGAAAGAGTACGCCGGCGGTCAGATGAACGGCTTTGATCGGGTCGGGGTGCGTTGCTACTCGGTTCTACCCTGCGCGCCGCACCAACGCCGCGCCTACGGGTACGTGTCCAGCAACGAAGTCCAACCGTACTTCGACATGGCCTCGCGTTACACGTTTGGCGATCGGATGTTTCAGACTAACGAGGGGCCGAGTTTCCCGGCGCACCAGTACATCGTAAGCGGAACGTCGACCATTGCCAACGGTTCCGGGCTGCGAGCCGCGGAAAATCCGACGGGAGGCGGTGGAGGTTGCGACGCGCCGTTAGGAACGGTGGTCAAGCTGATCGATCAGGCCGGCCACGAGGGCACGGCAATCTATCCTTGCTTCGATCGCATCTCGCTCATGGACTTGCTCGAGCGCAAGTCGCTGACCTGGCGCTACTACCAAGGCTTCCTCGGCCCGGGAATCTGGTTCGGCCCCGATGCCATCTTACGCATCCGCGAGAGTCGCGATTATAGCGCCAACGTGGTGGCCCCGCCCCAGCAAGTCTTGATAGACATCGCGCATCGATCGCTCGCCGACGTGGTCTGGGTCACGCCGAGCGCGTTCGATTCCGATCATCCTTCGGCCAACAACGGCTCGGGTCCATCCTGGGTCGCTGCAGTCGTCAATGCTATCGGCAAGAGCCCGTACTGGAATGATACCGCGATCTTCGTGACGTGGGACGATTGGGGCGGATGGTACGATCACGTTCCTCCGCCACGATATAACTCGTACGAGCTCAGTTTTCGCGTGCCCCTGATCGTGATATCCCCGTATGCCAAGAACCACTACGTCTCACATGTCCAACACGAGTTCGGCAGCATTCTGAAGTTCACCGAGGAGACGTTCGGGTTGGGATCGCTCCATACGACCGACGTCCGCGCCGACGATCTCTCGGATTGCTTCGACTTTTCCAAACCGCCGACGGCGTTTCGGCCTATTCGTGCCCCGCTGCCGGCAAGCTACTTCCTCAATCACCCGACAGACAGGACGGATCCCGACGACGACTTCTAAGCTGCGTCTCGTTCTTTGTGTCATTGCCCTGACAGCCTGCTCGCGCGGGGGCGCGCTGCCTCCTACCCAGCCTGCCCTCGATCGGCAACTCCACGCGGCGGCGACCCTTACGACGCTCTATAACTTCGGTCGCAAGCGTGACGACGGTCACGCGCCGGACTCCCCACTGATCGTTCACGACGCAACGTTGTACGGTACGACGAGCGAGGGAGGATCCGGCGCGTGCCCTGACGGTTGCGGCACAGTTTTTGCCGTAAGTGAGCACGACGAAAGGGTCGTCTATCAATTCACGGGCGGCAGCGACGGCGCCGGCCCGGTGGGTGGGCTGATCTTCGCCGGCGGTGCGTTCGTTGGCATCACGGGCGGCGGCGGGAGGTCCTCGCCGCGCTGTCTGGACGGATGCGGTACCGTCTTCAGCGTCACCCCGGAGGGAAAAAATGACATCACCTATCGCTTCAAAGGTGGCCGAAGCGCAGTGCATCCGGTTGCACGTTTGATAGAGTTCGACGGCGCGCTCTACGGGACGAGCCCATACGGCGGCGCGCATACGCGTGGATGCTTCTCCGGGTGCGGCACGATCTTTCGTCTGAATCTCGATGGGAAGTCGGAAAGGGTCATCTATCGCTTCAAGGGAGGTGACGACGGCGCTCAGCCGGCTGCCGGATTAATCGTAGTCGACGGCGCGCTTTACGGGACCACAGAATACGGTGGTGGACACGACGACCGTTGCGCCCTCGGATGCGGAACGGTGTTCCGCGTGCGCAAAGACGGCGTCGAGCACGTTCTGCACCGCTTTACGTACAAGCGCGGGACCGACGGGGGTGCCTATCCGGTCGCCGGATTGACGCTGCTGGACGGCGCACTCTATGGCACGACGGAGGCGGGCGGCGACCAAAAAGGCGAAGGAACCATCTTTCGCATGACCAAGGACGGCGCCGAGCGCGTGCTTCACACCTTTGGCCATTCTCGTAGAAGCCATGATGGCAGCTCACCGCAGGCCGCGCTGATTGCCGTAAACGGCATGCTGTATGGAACGACGTCGGACGGCGGCGCCTACCAGAAAGGAACGATCTTTCGGGTAACGCCAAGCGGCAAGGAGCGCGTTGTGTACAGCTTCATGGGTCAGCCGGGAGGCGCGCATCCGGATGCCGCTCTGACCTATATGGATGGGGTGCTCTACGGCACGACGCCGGACGGCGGCGAGCTAGGCGAGGGAACCGTTTTCAGGTTGAGGCTATAGGTTCGGCCGGTTGCTGATCGTTGCGCCTATCGGTACTTGGATGTCGTTGCGCACCCGAACGGGAGCGCCGCCGCGCGGATACGCCCAAATATCCGCGCTGCTGTGACCGGGGCCGCAGCGCCAATCGTCGCCGCCGGCAAAGCGGCCCTTCTCGAACGCGACTTGCACAACGTCACAGGAGCCGTTCAGCGGAACGCGCCGTATGATCCGCACGCTTCTTTTCGATACGACTGCTTCGTAGAGGCACGAGGTTTTCTTGAACCCGCATCGTTGATCGCCGAGCAGCAGCGAGGATCCGGTCCATTGGACCGTTCCCGGAACGAAGATCCTGGGACCTTTGATCAAGACGCTCACCATCGAACGCCCGCGCGGTGCAAGCATGGAGAGGCCGTACCGGCCGGTCGCGCTCTTGCCGCTGGCATAGAGATCGCTCGTGTCGTCGTAGCTAGCGAAGTAGTAGTAGTATTGACCTGGATTCGTATACGCCCTCGGCGTGCCGGAAGCGTTCCTGTAGATCAACACGCCGCCGGGGCCGCTCGTGTTGAAGAGGTCGGTAACGGCAAGATCGCCGGTCTTTCGATCGATCGCGCAGCCGACGGGAAAACCGAGCGGATCGAACAAGGTCGCCTGAATCTTCCTTCCGCCGTGACGGTACCGAAGAATCTCTCTGGCTTGAGTGTCTGTGATCCAGACGTCGCCCGCGGCGTCGCTGCACTCGCCCTCCGGCCGGTTGAAGCCGGTCAACCTCCCTTTGAGCTCGAGGCTGGGCAAGCTATAGAGGTAGACGTCGTAGGATTGCGCGTCCGAGATATAAAGAAGGCGCTTAACCTTCGCGGCATCCGGCGACATCCAGGACGAACCGCGATCCGGCACAACCGTTGGCGCCGTGGGTACGATCGGCAACTGCGAGGAGACATAGCCGCAGGCGCCGAGCGAGGCGACCGTGGCCGCCATCCCTGCTGCCCGTAAAACCGATGTCGGGATCCCCATTGCCGCGGTCCTTTTTGCTGCTCCCAGCGCGCCGCCGTGCGCTCAAAGAGGCTAATTCGTGTGGCGCGAGGTATGCTCCTCGGGGGTGTGACGTTCGATGCAAAGCTTTTTGAGGAGCTTGAGATGAGTCATTTATCTAAGCGAGCGCTTTTCGGCATTGTGATCGCCGCGCTCGCATGCGTGGCGTGCGCGGGGTCCGGTGGAGGCACGGCGAACGGGGCGATGCCGCTAACGCCCGGCGCGCGTTTCGGTGATGACGCGGGCGCGGTGAATTACGGAGGTCAGTATGCGGGGACGGCGCAGGATAGTTACTACGGCAAAGGGCGCGTGACGGGGTCGTTCGCGCAGTACAAAAGCTCGACGGGTGGCTGGCTGTCCTTCGTCTATCCAAAGTTGACCTTTAAGACCTCGACCGTTACGAACGTCTCCGGTACGTCGGGGAGCGGCATTTCGGTGGCGACGATCGATAACGCGGCATGCACGTTCAGCATCACCGGCAAATACGATTCGTCCACGAATAAGCTGACCGGATCCTACAAGGCCGTTCACGGCTGCACCGGCGACCACGGGACGTATACGCTTAGGCAGAAGTGCTATTACGTCCGCGATGGAGACATCCGACCGGAGGCAGGCCTAAAATCCTGCTAGTCGGCGGCCTCGCGAAGCAAGATATCGCTCGCGCGCGTCACCGCCTCCGATTCACTCCATGCGGCTCCTTCGGCAAGGAGTTTCACAAGCTCGCTTGGTGTCAGCTGCCGCCGGAGCTCGCTTTGGAGCTCCTCGATAATCGCTTGGTCTTGGGCGAGCGGTTGCCACCCCACGCTGCGTAATCGCTGCTCTGCGTAACCCGTGAGTCGTGCGGCTTCGGAAGCGTCGGTGTCGTGTGCCGTAGCAGCGATGTACGCTACGGCAAACGGGACCTCGATGGGATGGTGGGTCTTCGATGCGAGCGCGAGCGCTTCGCGAGCGCTTTGCTTGGCGCGCCCGCGATCGCCTAGCGAGAGATAGCAAGCCGTTAGGTCGACCGCGAGGTTCATCGCGAGATCGGGTCCGCCGACCCGACCCGCCTCAAGGAGTCGTTCGGCAGCGCTATCGTAGTTGCCGGCCACCGCTTCGGTTTGCCCCCACCAGGACAACGTGCGCGCCATCTCTTGGCCGGCGCCGAGGCCTTGAAAGAGCGCAACGCTCTCGGCGTAACGAGCTCGCACACCATCTATGCCGTCAGCGGTGAACGCCTCCGCGCAGCGCCGTAAACTGACTGCGAGCAGAAGCGGCTCCTGAAGCTCGCGCGCAAGACCAAGAGCTTCTTCGGCGACAGTCCGAGCTTCCTCATAGCGCGCTGCCCGGGCGTGGTGCTGCGCGACCTGGGAGAGGGCCCGGGCCAATCCTCGCCGATCGCCGGCCTCGCGGTAGAGCGCGACAGCGGCGAGCGCTTCTGCGATGGAGCTCTTGTTGTCGCCCTGGTTGTTGTAAAGCATTGAGAGCCCGTAGCGCAGACGCGCCTCCTCCACAGGCGGTAACGTCAATTCGGCCCGTAGAACCCGCTCGCACCACTCGATGCCCTCGGCGAGCAGTGTCAGGCGTAGAAACACAGGCGCAAGGTCGTCGACAGTCTGCGCACCGAGAGGCAGATCATGCGCCTCCTCGATCGCCCATCGCAGCGTGGCGCGAAAGTTGGGAAGGTCCGGCTCGAGTCGCGAGAGCCAGCTGGGTTCCGGTCCATTCTCCCATTCCGCGTACGCGACATGTGCGAGCGATGCAAAAGCGAGCGCGTGGCGTCGTGCGGCCTCCGCCATTTCGTCATCGCCGGCGAGCTTTTCCAGCGCGTATTCGCGGATCGGCTCCAGCACGCGATACCGCTGTCGCTCACCGCGGGTGTCGAGAACGAGCAGCGACTTATCGACGAGCGAGGAGAGTAGTTCGAGGGTGCGCCAATCGCCCGCGGCGTCGAGAGCGCAGACCGCGGTTGCCGCCTCGAGCGTAAAGCCGCCGAGAAAGATGGAACAACGGCGCAAGACCGCGCGCTCGTCGCCGGCGAGCAGATCGTAGCTCCAGTCGATCAGCGCCTGCATCGTCTGCTGGCGCGGCCTACGGTCACGTCCGCCCGCGAGCATCCGCAGCTCCAAGTGACGCGCTAAGCTTTGGATGGGCATCGTGCGTATTCGAGCGGCAGCCAGCTCGATCGCCAACGCAATCCCATCCAGGCGGCGGCAAATTTCTTCGAGGATTGCGAGCTTTGCGTCGGCAGAGAAATTGGGATCGACCGCCTGCGCTCGTTCGGCGAAGAGACGCGCCGCCGATTGCAGATCCAGCGTCGGCAAGCGATAGATTCGTTCTCCGGTGACGTCGAGCGCTTCGCGGCTGGTCGCCAGCAGCACAACGCGCGGACAACGCTCCAACACGGCGGCTGCAATGCGAGCGGCTTCTGCAATAACGTGCTCGCAGTTGTCGAGGAGCAGAAGCAGCTCGCGTTTTTCCAAGTGGCGCAAAAGCGCATCCAGCGGCGGAATATCCTCCGATTGCTCTTCACCCAGGGCGGAAAGAATCGCGCTCGCGACCAACTGGGCTTCCGAAATCGGGGAAAGGTCCACCAGCCAAGCGCCGTCGGGAAAGTCGTTCAGCCGGCTCGCGGCCGCTTCGCACGCCAAGCGCGTCTTCCCGATGCCGCCGGCCCCGACGATCGTTACGAGTGAAGCGTCGCCGAGCAACGCTTCGACGAGAGCCAAATCGTCGTGGCGGCCGACGAAGCTGGTCGTTTGACGCGGAAGATTGTTGGGCGGCGTCTCCAGCAAGCGGAGCGGCTTGAACTCCGAGGCAAGGCCGGGCGCGACGACCTGATAGACGCGCTCGGGCTCTGCGAGATCGCGCAGAGGCAGCGTTCCAAGATGCCGGAGTGCAATGCCGGATGGGAGATTCGGGGTCGCGAGATCGCTTGCAAATCCGGAAACGAGAACTTGTCCGCCGTGCCCGGTTGAGAGTAGGCGCGCGGTCCGGTTGACGGCGGGCCCGAAGTAATCGCCGGCGCGCTCGTCGGTCTCCCCGGCATGGATCGCGATCCGGACTCGCAGTCCATCGACCGCGGCAAAGTCTTCACCTTCAAGGCGCTGCTGCGCCGCAACTGCCGCCTCGAGCGCCTCGCCGACCGTCCAGAACGCCGCGCAGAAGGCATCGCCAACGGTCTTGAATACGTGGCCGCGACGCCGCTCGATTTCGGAACGCACGATGTCGTCGTGCCGGCGCACGGCGTCGCGCATCGCTTCCGTATAACTCTCCCAACGCCGCGAGCTTCCCTCGATGTCCGAAAACAGAAAGACGACCGCACCGGTAGGAACCGCGCTCAGGCTCACCGTTGCCGTTCCTTCGGCAGGCGGTCGGGGTTCCCTTAGTTCGTATCGACCGGGATGTCGGAGGCCGGTTGCTCTTCGAAAAACCGCTGCGAGTAGGGCGCCGCGATCGGCTCGAACTTCCGCGGCTTTTGCGTGAAGTCGAAGACGTCCAAGATGCTGGCGGAGGTCCGATCCGACGTACCGAGGCTTCCCAGCCCGAAGACTTCCTCGACGAATTTAACGACGCTGCCAAATTGATAAACCGTGTGCGAAACGTAGCCCTTCTTGGCATATGGAGAGATGACGATCCCCGGCACGCGAATGCCCAGACCGGCATAGGTAAGCTGCGGCGGCGGGACGTGGTCGTACCACCCTCCCCAGTCGTCCCAGACGACGACGATTGCGGTGGAGTTCCAAAACTTGCTTTTACCGATCGCATTCACGACTTGCGCCACCCACGATGGGCCGGTATCGTGCTTTGCGAATCCGGCGTGATCGGAGTTCGCCCCGTCGGGAATCACCCACGAAACACCCGCCAGCGATCCGGCCCGAATATCTTTAAAGACTTTCTTTTCGGGCATGATGACGTCGGCACTCCACTCGGGGCCGTATCGCACTTTTTTGATTGCGTCGAATGCATCCCAGTACAAGCCGGGAAGATTACCGAGCAACGGCGGCACGTAGTATTTCCACGAGACCTTCTTCGCGTCGAGCACATCCCGGAGCGTATCGTACGTAAAGCACGGGAATGGTCCGTCGTTGATGAACTGCCCGCTCTTGGTGATGAGCGGGGTTTCGGTGAAGGACGGCGCATCGCAGCCCCACGGGCTATTCGACGGATTGTCGATCAGGCTTTCGGTCTTGTCGATCGCGGTGTTGCCGCGAATCAAGTCCTGATGGCCGGTAAAGCTGCCGCTGCTTTCGTCCGGAAACATGTGATCGGCAAGGACGTACTCGCGTGCCATCGTCCAATAGGGCTGGATCTGGGACGGATTCACATATGCATAAGCGCACCGCGCGCATGGGGCAGAACCCACCTCGACCAGGTTCCAGCCATCCATTTTGCCGTCGTCGTACTCGGTCACGAAAGCCGCGTGACTGTTCGTGAGATATTTTGGATAGTAAAGGTCGATCGAATGGAGCCGGACCGATCGTCCGTCGCTCATTTTTCCCCGCTTCGTGCCGTCGGCGCCCGGGAAGGTCGAGAAGAGGTTATCGAAGCTGCGATTCTCCTGGATCAGGATCACGACGTGCTTGATGTATTTGCCGGCCGCCGTGCCGGGCGCGAGTGCCTCCTGCGAGAGCGCCGGGACGGTGACCGGAATCGTCGAACCGCCGCCGCCACATGCAACAAGTATCGCAAACAGGCCGAGCAGAGGACAGCGGGACCGCATAGGTAGGCGTTGTACCCGTAACGGCCGCGGGCCGCGCAGTGAATATGATGACCCTAGTCATTAGTTAGCGCGTTGTTTACGATGCGTCGGGCTTCATCCATGATGGTGCGGAGATGATCCTCATTCTTGAAGCTCTCGGCGTAGATCTTAAAGACGTCTTCCGTGCCGGAAGGCCGGGCTGCGAACCAGCCGTTTTCTGCCGTCACCTTCAAGCCGCCGATCGGGGCGCCGTTTCCGGGCGCGTGCGTAAGCTTGGCGGTGATGCGCTCGCCCGCGAGCTCCTCGGCGGTGACGTCGCCGGGTGAGAGCCGAGCGAGCTTCGCTTTCTGTTCAGGCGTCGCTGCGGAGTCGATCCGCGTATAGTAAGACGTGCCAAAGCGTTCGGCGAGCTCGCGGTAGTGTTCGCCCGGGTCCTTCCCAGTGCGAGCCGTGATCTCAGCGGCGAGCAGATCCATGATGAGGCCATCCTTATCAGTGCTCCACACCGTGCCGTCGCGCCGCAGGAAGCTCGCGCCCGCGCTCTCCTCGCCAACGAAACAATACGAACTGTCGAGCAGTCCCGGCACGAACCACTTGAAGCCGACCGGCACTTCGGAGAGTGTTCGGCGCACGTGGCCGACGACACGATCGATCATGCTGCTGCTGACGAGTGTTTTGCCGACGGCGCTGGTGGAGCTCCAATGCGGACGGTGCACCAAGAGATAGTGAATTGCGACGGCGAGAAAATGATTCGGATCCATCAAGCCGGCCGAACGCGTCACGATTCCGTGCCGATCGGCATCGGTGTCATTGGCAAACGACAGGTCGTATCGATCCTTCAGCGCGACCAGCCGGGCCATCGCGTAGGGGCTCGAGCAGTCCATGCGGATCTTGCCGTCGTGGTCCACCGTCATGAATGAAAAGGTGGGGTCGACAGTGCGATTGACGACGGTTACGTCGATACCATAGCGATCGATGATGGGGTCCCAATAGTGAATCGATGCGCCGCCCAACGGATCGACGCCCAGCTTTAGACCGGCTCCGCGGATGCTGTCCATGTCGACGACGCGATGCAGGTCGTCGACGTACGGCCCGATTAGATCCTCGGCATTCGTACGGGAATGATGTAGCGCTTGTTCGATCGGACTGCGCTTAACGGCGGTGTTGCCCTCGCGCATCAACATGTTGGCGCGATTTTGTATCCAGCTCGTTGCGTCGGTATCGGCCGGACCACCATGCGGCGGATTGTATTTGAAGCCGCCGTCATCAGGCGGATTGTGCGATGGCGTAACCACGATCCCGTCGGCCAGACCATAGGTTCGCGTGCGGTTGTGTACGAGAATGGCGCGCGAGATCACCGGGGTCGGCGTAACGCCGTCGTCGCGCTGGACGATCGCCGTCACTCCATTGGCAGCGAGCACCTCGAGCGCGGTGCGCTGCGCCGGGTCGGAGAGCGCGTGCGTGTCTTTTCCCATGTACAACGGTCCATCGGTGCCCTGTTGGCGCCGGTATTCGCAGATGGCTTGCGTGATGGCGAGAATGTGCGGCTCGTTGAAGGCACCCTCCAGCGCCGAGCCGCGGTGACCGCTCGTCCCAAACACCACGCGCTGGTTGGGATCGTCGACGTCCGGTCGGAGATCGTAGTATGCATCGATGAGCTGGGATACGTCGACGAGCAGTTCGCGCGGCGCGGCCTTGCCCGCGAGCGGCGAGATGCCTTCTATCGTGCCGGGCACGGGACGACCCGCCAGATCTCGCTTGCGTATTGCTCGATCGTGCGATCGCTCGAGAATTTACCGGAGCTTGCGACGTTGAGGATCGTTTTGCCAGCCCACGCATCAGGGTCACTATAGAGCTGGCCGAGGCGCTCTTGCGCCTCCACGTACGATCCAAGGTCGGCCAGATTCATATAGTAATCGCCATCGTCCAAGAGCGTCCGCAGAATCGGTGAAAAGATGCCGGGTTCGTAGCGGCTGAAGTAATCTGAGGCGATCAGGTCCAGCGCCGCGCGCGTCTCCGGGTCATGCTGGTAGTGCCAATGCGGATTATACCACCCGCGGCTGCCGGTGACTTGATCCGCGGTGAGGCCGAAGAGAAAGAGGTTGTCTTCGCCGGCCTCCTCGGCGATCTCGATCGTAGCGCCGTCGCGCGTGCCGACCGTGAGTGCGCCGTTCATCATGAACTTCATGTTGCTCGTTCCGCTGGCTTCGAAACCGGCGGTCGAAATTTGATTCGACACATCACTGGCCGGAATCAGCCGCTCTGCCAGCGACACGTTGTAGTCGGGAAGGAAGACGACTTTGAGCCGGCCGCGCATCGCCGCATCGCCGTCGATCGTGCCAGCGAGGTTGTTGATGAACTTGATGATGAGCTTAGCGAGATGATATCCGGGCGCGGCCTTGCCGCCGAAGAAGAACGTTCGCGGATGCATCTCGAGATTGGGATTCTCGCGCAGGCGATTGTAGACGATGATGATGCGCAGCGCGTTGAGCAACTGCCGCTTATACTCGTGAATGCGCTTGATCTGAGTGTCGAAGATCGAGTCGGGATCGACGGAGATGTCGAACGAGCGCAGGAGCCAATCGGCGAAACGCGTCTTAGCTTCGCGTTTAGCGCGCCGCCACGCCCCGCGAAAGCCCGAATCCTCGGCTAGCGGCCTCAGCTGGCCCAGACGCGCCAGGCGTGTTTCCCAGCCGGGACCGATTGCGGCGGTGATCGTCGACGCTAACGGCGGGTTGGACAGCAGCAGCCAGCGCCGCGGCGTCACACCGTTGGTCTTGTTGTTGAAGCGCTCCGGGTAGAGCTCGGCTAAATCCTTGACGGTCACGGTGCGCAGCAAGCGCGAGTGCAGCTCCGCGACGCCGTTGGTGCTGTGCGAGCCAACGATGGCGAGATTTGCCATGCGCACGCGGCGAACCGGCCCTTCTTCGATCAGGCTGACGCGTTCGACGCGCCCTTCGTCATCGGGGAACCGTTGGCGGACCTCGTCGAGCAGCCGACGGTTGACTTCGTAGATGATCTCCAGGTGACGCGGCAACAGCACTTCGAACCATCGAACCGGCCATGCCTCGAGCGCCTCGGGCAACAGGGTGTGGTTCGTGTACGCGAGCGTCTGCTGCGTAAGCCGCCAGGCCTCATCCCAGGCCAACTGCGCGTCGTCGAGCAGAACGCGCATGAGCTCGGGGACGGCGAGCGCCGGGTGCGTGTCGTTGAGCTGAATCGCCACCTTTTCGGGTAGCAGGTGCCAGTCGTTACCGGAGCGACGGAATCGCCGGAGCAGGTCGGCGAGCGAGCACGCAACCAGGAAGTACTCCTGAATGAAGCGGAGCGACTTGCCTTGGTTCGTCGTGTCATCGGGATAGAGCACGCGCGTGACCGTCTCGGCCGTGAGCGTGTGAACCATCGCCGTGACGAAGTCGCCCTCGCTGAACTCCAGAAAATCAAAGTAATCGGGCGCAGACGCCGCCCAAAGCCGCAGCGTGTTTACCGTCTTGCCGCCGTATCCGACGATCGGGCGGTCGTAGGGAATCCCGCTCAGATAGGACGGCTTTCCGGCTTTGGCGCGAAGCGTTCCGCCGGCCAGATCGAAGGATACGTTGAACGGTACCGTGACGCTTTCGTGCAGGCGTTTGATCTCCCACGGGTCGGCGCGCCGCAACCAGTTGTCCGGATCCTCGTGCTGCCAGCCCTCGGCGATCGACTGGCGGAACATGCCGAACTCATGGCGCAGCCCGTAACCCATGGCCGGAAGTTCCATCGTCGCCATCGAGTCGAGGAAGCACGCGGCGAGCCGGCCCAGGCCGCCGTTACCGAGACCGGCATCAGGCTCCTGATCGAGCAGCGACAGCCAGTCGATCTCGCCATCGTCGATCGCTCCCTGTACGAGCGGCTCGATCAAAAGGTTCGTGACGTTGCTTGCCAGCGAGCGCCCGATCAGGAACTCCATCGAAAGGTAGTAGATGCGTTTTGGATTGTGCAGCTCGTAAGCGTGCTTGCATGCGACCCAGCGCTCTGAGAGAAGGTCACGGACCGAACGCGCGAGCGCCTCAAAGCGCTCGCGGTCGTCGACGACCTTCGGATCGATCGCGTTGTCGAAGAGGAGATGGCGCTCGTAGAGCGAGTCGGGACTGCCGAAGAAGCGCAGCGACGCGCGTCCATCGATCGCCGCGGGCTCGCCGCGCGTATCGGTCGTCATGACGTGGTGTCAGGTCTTGCCTTCGCCGTATTCGCCGGCGTGATGCTTTGCCGCTTCGTGATGGTGGTGCTCGGCGTTAAGGTGGTGTCCGTGCGCGACGTGGGCGTGGTGGGCAGCTTTTTCATGATCGCCGGCCGAGTGATGCTTCGCGGCCTCCTCGTGATGGTGCGCTGCGTGCCGGCTATGATAGGCCGCGTTCCGATGGTGCTCCGCGGCTTTTTGGTGATCGGCCATGATTCGTTCTCCTCAGTTTTTATTGTTTGGGAGCGCACAACGTTAGTTGCATCCGCCCGTTACCCTGTAGAACGTTAAGCTGCATTAAGCAATCGCCCGGGCAAGCGAAACGATTGCGCCGAATACATCAACATGGGGCTCGTGATGCTCGCGGCCGCCGTTATCGGAGTTGCGATCCTGTACGCGCTGACGGGCGTTTTACTCGTTCGCAGCTTCATGAGAGGACGCGTCAGCGAGCGGCACAACGATCTTCCGGTACCGATTTTCCAGACGGCCGGCACGATCTACGCGGTACTGCTTGCATTTTCGGTCATCGCCGTTTGGCAGAGCTACGGTGCGGCCAAGGACAATGTTGCCGAAGAAGCCTCGACGCTCACGACGGTCTACCGCCAGACCGACGGGCTCCCGAATCCGGAGCAACAACGCTTGCGGCGGCTGCTGCGGGAGTACACGCAGGCGGTCGTCGTCGACGAATGGCCGCTTCAAGCCGCGAACGGAGGCGCCAGCCCACGCGCGCGGCGGGATCTCGGCGCGATCTATGGCGCGTACCAGACGATGAGTCCGCGGGTCGCCGCCTCGCCGATTGGGCTGGAGTTCTTGCAGACGATGCGGACCGTCGCGGCCGACCGCAACCGGCGAACCTTGGAGGCCAGCGGATCGCTTCCGGCCGTGCTCTGGGTCGGCCTACTGGTCGGCGGAGCCATCGTGGTGGGCATGACGTTTGTGATGCACACGCCGGCGACGTACCCGCACGTGCTCTTTTCGGTGCTCTTGGCGGCGCTCATCGGCACCCTGCTCTTCATCACGCTGGTGCTGCATCGCCCGTTCTCCGGACCGCTAGGCATCTCGGCCGACTCGTTCGAACACTCGCTGGCGGTCTTCGCGTCGGTCGATCAGGGTGACTGATTTCGCGCATTTCATAAACCAACGTTAACCAAGTCTTTGTAAAATGGCGTGCATCGCAACTCCAGCCGCTCGTTCGGATGCTCCGCATTAAAAGGAGGGCTTGAATGACGCCTAAATCGGTCCAAGACTATATCGACGAGCTGCCCAAATGGGCCGACGGGACGCACGTGGCATCGGCTCCGATGACGGGCATGCAGTGGCGGATCTGGTACCTCGCCGCGGCCGGGAAGTTCTTCGAAGGCTTCGTCGTCTTTATGACCGGCATCGCCCTGCCATTGATCTCGCGCGAGTTCGGCATCGCGCCAGCCCAAGCCGGCATCGTCACCGCGGCCAGTCTCTTCGGCATCTTGATCGGCGCGGTGGCCTTGGGCGGACTCTCCGATTACTTCGGCCGCAAGCGGATGTTCGTGGTCGAGATGGTCATCTTTTGTCTGTTCCTGGCGCTGCTCGTCCTCTCGACCGGCTTCATATCGTTGGTCATTTGTCTGTTTGGATTGGGGCTGGCCTTGGGCTGCGACTATCCGACCGCGCACATGATCATCTCCGAAAACACTCCCAGCTCCAAACGCGGCAGCTTGGTCTTGGGCGCATTTGCCTTTCAAGCCGTCGGCGCCCTGGCCGGTACCGGCGTCGGCTTTATGATCCTCGCCTTTCAGCCCAATCTCGACGCGTGGCGCTGGATGTTCGCAACCGCCGTTATTCCGGCGATCATCGTGACGATTGGCCGGTTCTACATCACCGAGAGCGCGAACTGGCTCCTGGTACGAGGACAAAAGGTGCGCGCCGAGCGCGCGATGGCGCTGCTGCTCGTGCGCGCGCCCCAATACCCATCCGAGATCGCTCTGGTCCGGCACGGCAACGGCAGTGGCAACGGCGACGCGGAGACGGGCGCCCGCCGACCCTCCTTTGCGGCCCTCTTCAATACGGTGCGCAATCGCCGCGCGACGATCCTGGCTTCGGTTCCCTGGTTTTTGCAAGACCTCGGAACCTACGGCATCGGCATCTTCACGCCGACGATTCTCGCCACCGCGTTCGGAGCCCCGGCCGATCACGTTCGCAGCACCAGCGATCTCATCATGAACGACGTGCTCGCGGCGAAGGGGTCGGCGCTGATTACCTCGCTGCTGGTCGTCGGTATCTTCTTTGCGGTGCTACTCGCGGACAGGGTCGGCAGGATCAAACTTCAGATTTTCGGCTTCATCGGCTGCGCGGTGGGATTGTTCTTGGCTTCGCTCTCGGTCGACCTCAGCGGCCAGTCGAAGATCTTCCTGATCTTTGCGGGCTTCATGCTCTTCGATTTCATGACGAACCTCGGTCCAAACGCGCAGACGTATCTGCTCGCCGGCGAAGTCTTCCCAACCGAAATCCGCGGCATCGGCGCGGGCTTCGCAGCGGCGTTTGCCAAGGTCGGCGCCGTGATGACGGCGTTCCTCTTCCCGATCCTGCTGGTCTCGATCGGAACGAAGTATCTGCTCTACATATTGATCTTCACCTCGCTCCTAGGCGCCCTGATTACGTGGCTCTACCGGATCGAGACGACCGGCATCAAGCTCGATCGGATCGGCATCGGCGACGCTCCGGGCGAAGACGTAACGGTCGTGCAGCTGGTCGAGGCGACGGGAGAAGGTTCATGACGCGGCTGTGCTTTGCTCTGATCATAGCGCTCGCAGCGACGCTGGTGTTGCCGGCGTCGCCGGCTCGCGCCGCGGCACTGACGCTCGTCGAAACCGGCTCGACCCTGTTCTATCCGCTCTTTCAAATCTGGATCGCGCAGTATGCCAAAACGAACCCGAAGGTGCGCATCACGGCCAACGGGACCGGTTCGGAGATCGGGATGAAGGACGCAATTGCCGGAACCGCTCAGATCGGGGCTTCGGATGCCTTCATGTCGGACGAGCAGCTACGCGGGAATCCTCAAATCATCAACGTTCCGCTGGCGATTGCCGCCCTGACCGTCAACTACAACCTTCCAGGGCTGAACCACGCGGGTCTCAAGCTCGACGGACCGGCGCTGGCGGGCATCTACGCCGGAACGACTC
>JASHPI010000126.1 GCA_030038215.1 Vulcanimicrobiota bacterium
TCAGTGCCGCTCTTCTGCGGCGCTTCGAAGGCGAACGCCGGTGCCGTCATCCCCGTCGCTTCACGCCAGCGCCCCAGACGCAACTCGTCGGCGTAAGCGAGGCGCGAGACCGTGTGGATGAAGCTCCGCCCGAGATCTTGTGACGGCAGCGCCGTCGTCATGACGGCGATGACATAGGGCGCGTCGTTGGCATAGACGATGCCTGCGTCATTGAGGGTGTCGAAAAGCGACCCGGTCTTATGCGCGACGGTGACATCATCCGGAAGCGGCTCCGGCAACAGCGTGTTGTATTCGTCGGCCTCTAAGATCGCGATCATCTCGTTTGACGACCATTCATCGACGAGATCGCGATGCGCCATCAGCGCGAGGAGGTGAACGAGATCGGCGGGCGAGGTTCGGAGCGTCTGGCGGATCGACCAGCCCTCGGTGCGCACGTCGCCGTAGAGATGCGTATGGTGCAGCCCGAGCGCCGTCATGGCATGGTTGATGTTCTGGCGACCGACCAGTCGGATCAACATATTGGTCGCAGTGTTGTCGCTGATCTCGATCATCTTCTCGAGCAGCTCCGAAACCGGATACGTCGCGCCGACCGGCTCATCGCAGAGATCGCCGGATCCCCAGTCCTTGTCGCTTGCGAGGAGCGTGACGTGCTTGCGCAGCCCAAAGCGGCCGGCTTGCAGCTGCTCGAAGACCGCGACCATGACGGGAAGCTTGATCGTCGACGCTGCGGGCATGCTGGCCGCGGCATTGAACCCGGTGTGATAGCCGGTGTCCAAATCAAAGACTTCCAGGCCGATCGCCGCCGGGACGCGCGCGGCCAGTCGACGCACCTCATGACTCAGCGACGCGAGCGGAGGCGGGAGATAAGCGCGGGCTGGCGCGCTTGGTGTAAAGATAGCGGCGAGGGCAAAGAGCAATCCGGGCGTCGCCCATCGCAGCATGGCGCTGCGTTCGCGCCGGATGCAACGCCTCCCTCGTAGTCGCGCGACCGGGGCTCGCTCGGTCGCACGATGAAGGGGGAACCGCATGAAGGATCCGCGCTCGAATCCCTGGTCGTCGCTGACCGACGAACGCATCACCTACGTGCTCAAGCTTTTGATGGTCGTCGTTTTGGCATTCTATGCCGGCGAGTTCGTGCTCGAGTTCTTGGCGCGCATTCGCGCGGTCGTCTGCATCTTGATCGGCTCGATCTTTCTCGCTTATCTCGTGTACCCTGCGGTGCAGCGACTGCGCCGGAGGATGCCGCTTCTGATCGCCATCTTGCTGGTATACGCGATCATCTTGGTAGCGTTCGCGTTAGCCATGCTCTTCATCGTTCCACACATCGTCGCGGATATCGGCGCCTTGATTCACCACTACCCCGATCTCGTCGCTCGACTCAACGGCCTGATTTACGATCCGAACGATCCGATTACGTCGCGGTTACCCGACTGGATTCGCCGCGAGATCGCGCAAGTGCCGGCCGAACTGGCGCTCTGGGTAAGAGTGCATGGATTCGAAACCTTCGGCCATCTGGTCTACGTGCTCGTCGGCACGTTTGCCGCGGTGGCGACGTTCATCATCGTTCCTCTGATTACAGCCTACTTGCTGCTCGATCTCGACGGTCTCAAGCAAGGCCTCGCATCGCTCGTGCCGGAAAATCGCTGGCGCGCCGCGCTCGCCTTGCTGGCGGACGTCGACGGTGTCATCGGCGGCTTCATCAGAGGCCAACTGATCGTCGCGCTGATGGTCGGCGGGCTCATTACACTTGCCCTTACCTTGTTGCACGTGCACTATGCCTTCTTGCTGGGATTGCTGGCCGCCGTCGGCGATCTGATTCCGTACGTCGGTGCCGTGCTGGCATTCATTCCGGCCTTCGTCTCCGCGTGGTTGACGAACGGATGGATCAACGCGCTCCTGGTGGCGGCGGCGTTCGCAGTCATCTTCGAGGTCGAAGGACATCTCATCGCGCCGAACATCGTGAGTAAGCAGGTCAGTCTGAGTCCCTTCGTCGTGCTGCTGGCGTTGCTGATGGGTGCGGAGCTGGGGGGGCTGTTCGGAATGGTGATCGCCGTTCCGATTGCAGGCGTGCTGCGCGTGTTGGCGCTGCGGGTGTTCCGTCCGTCCCAGCCGAACGCGTCCAGCGGTGAGTAAGACGCTCTCTCCGCCCGCACGCGTCGATATCGTGGGCGTTCCCATGGATCTCGGGGCGAGCCGCCGCGGTGTCGATATGGGCCCGTCGGCGATTCGTTACGCCAAGCTGCACGAGAAGCTCGAGTCACTCGGCATCGCCACGATCGTCGACCACGGCAATCTGCACGTTCCGATCCGCGAGTCGGCCGCGTGGGAAGATTCATCGGCAAAATATTTCAAAGTAATCGACGAGGTTTGCAGTCAACTGGCCGCGATCGTCGAGAGCGCCGTCACTTCCGGCGGTTTGCCGATCGTGCTCGGCGGGGATCACTCGATCGCGATGGGCACGCTGGCCGGACTAACCCGAGCGCGAGGAACGCCTCCCGGCCTGGTTTGGGTCGACGCACACGCCGACATCAACAGCCCGACCAGCTCGTCGACCGGAAACGTGCATGGCATGCCGCTCTATTTCGCATTGCGCAACGGCCTTGCGCAATCCGAGCGCACGGTGCAGATCGGACTGCGCGACGTCGATCCGGCCGAGAAGCGGCTGTTGCGGGAGTTCGGCGTCACCGCGTTTACGATGTCCGACATCGACAAGGTCGGCGTGCGCCAAGTGATGGAAGCGGCGCGCGCAATCGCGGGGGCGCAGGACCACCCCATTCACGTCTCGTTCGATATGGACGCCATCGATCCGAGCGAGGCTCCGGGAACCGGCACTCCGGTCAAGGGCGGCTTGAGTTATCGCGAGGCGCATCTCGTCATGGAGATGCTTTACGACGGCGGTCAGCTCGGCTCGCTCGAGATGGTCGAAATCAACCCGATCTTCGACGATCGCAATCAAACGGCGTCGCTAGCCGTTGGCCTGATCTGCTCCGCCTTAGGGAAGTCGATACTCTAGAGCTTGATAACGGCTTGGCCTTCGCACGCAACGCCGCCGCCGCAGACCGCCGGATCCCAGCTGGCATCGGCGAGCAGCGAACGGATGCGGGCCTCGACCCCGGCATCGACGGGGGGTTGGAAATCCACGCTCTCGGTCCGGCCATCCTCGCCGACGGTAACGACTAGCGTCACGTGCACGCCGAAGGCATCGAGCTGCTTGCGGATGCCAGGATCCAGCACCGGATCCGGCTGCTCGGCACCGAAGGGAAGGTAGCCGCCGGTCTGGTGCGTCCCCACGCTGGCGACGGCACGAATCTCCGGTGAAGGCGTCGTTTGAACCGCTGCGTTGGGCGCGGTCCCTTGACCCGCTTGTTGCTGGGCAGCGACTGCCGGAGCTGCCGGAGCCTCGGTAGCGGCGACGCGCTCGCGCGGGGCGTGGCGGCTTGGCGCCGTGCGCGCCAACTCGACGTGAGCCGCGAAGTTGACCACGGGTGCGACGCTCTTGTGCGGGGCGGCCGCGCGCGGTGGAGGCTGCGGCCGGTGCGGCCGCGATAGCTCGATGTGAATGATCCGCGTGAAGCTCACGGTCTCGACCGGAGCGCCGCTGGAAGCGGTCCAGGCCAGCGCCGGAATCGAGAGCGCAACCAGCACGTGGATGCCCAGCGAGGCGAGCGTCGCCCGCCCCATTCGGTTCCGCGCTTCGAGAACTGCGGCCATCTTCGAGTCCCTTCGATTCCAACGCGCACCCCTCCCCGCTCGTGACGCGCTGGGGGATGGGGGCAAACGGCGCGAAGGCGCGACCATGATCGATACGGACATCGTCCTCTATCAGGCGGAATGGTGTTGGTATTGCGCCCGCGTGCGTGAGGTCCTGACCGACCTGCTTCTCGACTATAAGATCGTTAACGTTCCCGTCGAGCACGACCGGCGCACCGTCGTCAAAACCCGGTTCGGAACGACCGGCATTCCGTCGATGACCGACGGCGAGATCAAGATCGCCGACGACGACGATGCCATCATCGCCTATCTTCGCGAGCGTTACGGGCGATAGGCGCTCGTCTGCAATCCGGATGCATAACATTTCTTTACGCATCGTTTAGAAAATTACACTCACCTTAACGAGCAAAGCGGGCTTCCTATGCTGAAGCAAAGCGCATAGGGGGAGCAATGCACATGAATGTACGACGTCTGGGCGCCGCCGGATTGGCCGCGGCGCTTGCTTCCGTCACTTTAAGCGGATGCAACAACTTCTCGTCGGCGCTGCCTTCGATGCAGGCGCCGTCATCGCTGCGGTCTCAACCCCAAGTCGTGGCCGCAATGCACAAAGACATCAAGTACGTGTTTGTCCTCGTTCAAGAGAACCACTCGTTCGACAACTATTTCGGCACGTATCCTGGAGTCGAGAACTTAGGTACTGCGCTCGCAAAGTCGCACGGCTACTCACAATACGATCCGATCGGGAAGAAAATGCAAACGGTCTTCAGAGTCACCGATCCCGACATTATCGCACCCGATCAAGACCGCTATGTTCTGGAAAAGAAGTTCGACGGCTACAAGATGAATAAATTCATCGCAGAGGAGGAAGAGAGCGACGTCGGCTACGGATCGAGCACCTTCGACGCCCACCAGTACGGCTTAACGACCATGGCCGTGTACGATTGCGATACCATCCCGTACCTCTGGATGTACGCGAGGAACTTCACGCTGCTCGACCACTACTTCCAAGCCGATACCGGCCCGTCGACGCCGGGCAACGTCGCGGTGCTCGCGGCGCAGACCGGCATCTCCGAAGAGCATCGTTTTCCAGCTCTGAAGGTCAATCCGAAGACGGAGCTCGGCATTCCGGTGACCGGCGACGACGATCCATTCGATGGACCGTACACGAGCAAGGGCACGCACGAGATTCCGCTGAGCTTTGCAACGATGGCGCTGCTCCTTGGCGGTGCTCCCGCGGCGCAACAGGCGGCCGAGAAGGGCAAGGTTGCCGAAGACATCGCGCAAGTCATCGACAGCAACTTGCCCGCGACCCCCTGGAGATGGTTCCAGGAAGGGTTCGTCAACGGTCAAGGCGTGGTCGGAAAGCCCGGCTACATCGCACACCACAACGCAGTGCAATATTTCGATTACCTGCGCAAGAACGATGCCTACTGGTCGCACGAGGGCACGACGAACCAGGCCCTGGACGCGATCGAACACGGCACGCTCGGATCGAGCGGTGCCTTCTACATCAAAGGCTCGGCGGATAACAACTTTGGATGGAAACCTGCCAACAAGAACCCGGTCATTCAGGCCGATTTCAAGGGCGACGACGACCATCCGGGCCCCGGAGATTCCGATCACCAAGTCGGCGAAGCCTTCGTGGCGACGTTCGTCAACGCCATCGCTCACAGCAAATACTGGAATCAATCGGCAATCCTCCTCACCTGGGACGACGATGGCGGTTTCTTCGATCACGTCCCGCCGTTGAGGTTCGAGCAGTGTTCGGACGGGTATCCGTGTGGAGACGGTCCGCGCTTGCCGTTCATCGTGATCTCACCGTACGCCAACTCGAGCGCGGTGATGCACGAATATGCCGACGCGGCCTCGATCTCGAAGTTCATCGAGCTGGTCCTGGATCTTCCGACCATGGCCTCGCTTCCCGATGAAGAGATGGTGGCGCCTTATGGCCCACGTGACGACAACGTGGCCCTCTCCGATCTCACGGATGCGTTCGACCCGGCCAGACTCACCGGGATCAAACCGCCGATTCCGGCATCGATGGCCGAGATTCCGGCTACCGACGTCGGCAAGTTCCCACCGCCGATGAACTGTAAGAGCCTCGGCATCACGCCGCTCTCGATTCCGGCGCAGCCGAAAGATTGGAATCCGTTGAAAGTAATCGAGGGAGACGCGAAGCGCATCGAGGGCGCACGCAGCAACGAAACCGACTAAAGGAAACCTATAGTTCGGCGCCCCAGACGTCCCAGCCGGCGGCGCGAGACCGGGCGAAGAGTTCGATCCGTGGTCTCGCGCCGCACAGGCGCTCGATCAGCGTCCGAAAAACGGCGGGCTTACTGCTGTGCGGTCCGCGCGCATGTAAGACGACTTGGGGCTGGGCGAGATCGAGAATCGGGAATGGCCTGCCGGTGGGCGTGGTGGTGGCTACGAGCAGCAGCTCGCAGGTCGGTTTGGTAAAGGTCGGCAGTACGCCTTGACCGGCGATGATCGCGCCGCGCTTGTTGACTTTGACCCAAACATAGGCGACGCCGCGATAGTGCAGTCCCCACGCCTCGATCAATCTGATGGCAAAGTCTAATCGCGGACAGGTTGCCCACATAAACACGGCAGCGCGGCGGTTGAGCATCCGCCGCACGTCGATTGCCGCCAGCTCCGCGAGCGACATCAGCGGATAGTGCTTCCCGGCGGCGGCGTCCTTCACCGGGCTGCCGTAGTAGTACCAGGGCGGGTCGGTGTAGACGATGTCGTAACGCTTCTCCGGCAGCGGCGGCAACGCGAGGTGAGGTTCGGCCGCACTGCGCTTTTCCAGCCGCCGCCGATGGGCGATATTCTTGGGCGAGTACGTCTTTGCGATCACGCCGCCGAGCTTCGGCGCCGCGTTACGCGAGACCGGCGAGGGCGAAGGCGGAAAGGGCGCCGCAGAGCGTGGCGGCGAGATTTACGCCGTCGTTTTCGAGCCAGCGCAGCCCGCGACGCAGCTGCGTCAGCGTCCCGCAGTCGTGCGGATTCGTCTCGCATTCGCGCGCGCACGATGGGCACCAGCGCATGGCTTGAAGGCTCGCGCCGAGCAGCGAATCAACGGCGGCCCCGGCGACGCCCCCAATCGCCACCGGCCAGAAGGGCGCGACGCCCGCCAGGCGAGCGACGAGCGCGACGCAAAGCGCGCCGGCGAGCGTCGCCAGCGTTCCGAGCTGCGTGATTCCACCCGACATTCCCGGCTTAACCGGGCGAAGCGTCAAGGCGCTGCGCGGCGGGCGTCGCGAAAGCGTTCCGATCTCCGTGCCCCACGTGTCGGCCGAGGCGGCCGCGAATGCGCCGGCAAAGGCGCAGGCCAAGCGCAGGCCGCCGTGCGGCGCCAAGATCGCGGCTACTGCCGCCGTTCCGCCATTAGCCAGCACTTGCCAAGCGTCGCGCGGGCCCTGTTTGGCCAGCTCGCGTAACGTGCGTTTGCGCGCCAAACCCAATTGCGAGAGCAGCGTCGACGGCAAGAAAAAGGCGAACAGCACGGCCGCGCCCGGCCATCCCAGCGCGCCGAACACAATCCCGCCGACGACGAATGCGGCCGCGGCGCCACCGGCCGAGAGAGCACCCGCGCGGTATGCGACCAGAGCAATCGCGGCCGCGAACGCAGCCCCGAGCAGGATCTGCATCACCGGCGCTGCGACAGATGCGTCGCGAGGGCCTCGAGCAGGCCCATCGTCGTATAAACTTCCGCGACGATGTCGACCATCAGTCCCACCTCGCGTGCAGCCGAAGCGGTAACCGGCCCGATGCAAGCCACGATCTTGCCGCTTGCCGGGGCGCGGACGTCGCCGCCAAGCAGCGAGCAAAACGCGCGCACGGTGCTCGCGCTCGTAAAAGTCAGCACGTCGGCGCGCGCGACTTTCTCTCCGAACGCCGCATCCTGTGCAACGACCGTCTTGTACGCGGGAACGACCATCGGGCGACGGCCGGCTTCTTCGAGCATCCGCGGCAGCACGTCGCGAGCCTCTTGCGCGCGGTAGATCATCAGCCGATCGCCCGGCTGCGTGCGCGCGATCAGGGCGCGGGCGATCTCCTCGCTGATGAATGCGCCGGGAACGAGATCGGCAGCCACGCCGTGGGCTCGCAGGCGCTCCGCGGTCCGTTCGCCGATCGCCGCGACCTTGACCGAGCCGATCGCGCGCGCATCCCGGCCGCGCGAGCTCAGTCGCGCGAAGAATGCGTCCACGCCGTTTTGCGAGGTAAAGACGAGCCACGCGTACCCCGGCAGCTCGTCGAGCGCGCGGATCGCTGCGGTTGCGTCGTCGGGCGCTTCGATCGCGATCGCCGGCGCAAGGATCGGCTCGGCACCGTGCGCCAGGAGCGCGCGGGCGAACTCCTCGGACTGGTGGCCGGCTCGCGTGATCAATACCCGCCGGCCGAAGAGCGGGCCGCTGTCGAACCAGCGGATCTGCTCGCGCAGGCGCACGACGTCGCCCACGACGATTACCGCCGGCGCCGCGACGCCGTGGCGCGCAACCTCGTCGGCGATCGTAGCCAGGGTCCCGGTCGCCGTCCGCTGGGTTGGCCGAGTCGCGTCTTGAATCGCAGCAACGGGCGTTTCCGCTGAAACTCCTTGTGCGAGCAGCTGTTGCGCGATTTCGCGCAAGTTTCCGGTTGCCATCAGCATCACGAGGACGCGTTGCGGCCCGGCCAGCTGCGCCCAATCGATCGTAGAGGCGGGTTTGTTCGGATCTTCGTGGCCGGTGAGGACGGTGAACGAGGTGTTGTGCGCGCGGTGGGTCACCGGAATTCCCGCGTAGGCCGGCCCCGCCAGCGCCGAACTGATGCCGGGTACGACCTCAAAGACGATCCCGGCGGCGTGCAGGGCTTCAGCCTCCTCGCCGCCGCGCCCGAAGACGAACGGGTCGCCGCCCTTCAAACGCACGACGCGCCGTCCTTCGCGCGCCTTCGCAATCATCAGCGCTTCAATCTCGGTCTGCGCCAGCGCGTGTTTGCCGGCGCGCTTGCCGACGAAAATTCGTTCGCACGTGGGCGGCGCCAGCGCGACGATCGGTTCGCCCGCCAGCGCATCGTATAAAAGCACCTCGGCGGCGCGCAGCACCTCGGCACCGCGTAACGTCAGCAGGCCCGGATCTCCCGGGCCTGCACCCACCAGGTAGACGCGGCCAGCCTCAGCCGTCGCCGGCATCGGCAATGGGCTGCGGAATCAGCTCCGCGAGATGCTCCGCAAGGTTGAGTTCGAAGAGCTCGTCGAGCACGCGAGCGTCGGAGAGCGCCTCTTCGCGCCCGAGGCGCGCTTTCTCGCGGATCTTCAAGATGACGGAGTGCAGCAGCTTGGAGACGATCGTCATCGTCATTCCGGCGATCAGCATGCGCTCGCGCTCGCTCATGTCGGGACAACGCGCGAGCAGCCGGTCCAGCTCCGCGACCCGTATCGCCTCGGCCTTCTGCGTGAGCGTTGCGATGACCGGCACCGCGATGCGCGTCCGATACCACGTTTCGAAACGCTCGACATATTCGGCGATGATCTCTTCGACGGCGGGAATGGCTTCGCGTCGCAGGTCCAGCTTTTCGTCTACGACGGATTTGACGCCGTCGATGTCGACCAGCGAGACGTTCGCAATCGAAGCAATCGCCGGATCGGCGTCGCGGGGTACCGCGATGTCGACGATAAAGAGCGGCCGATTCGGCCGGCGCGCCATCGCAGCGCCCACGCGCTCTTCGTTCAAGATGAAGTGCGAAGCGCCGGTAGATGCCACGACCACGTCGGCGATCGACAGCGCATCGCTCAGTCCCGGCAGCTCGAGCGCCTCGCCGAAGCCGGTCTCGGCGACGAGCTCGCGGGCGCGCGACATCGTGCGGTTTGCCACGACGACCTTGGCCGCCCCTTCGCTGCGCAGTCGCTTGACGGCGGTGCGGCCCATCTTGCCGGCGCCGATCACCAGAATCGTCTTTCCCGTCAGCGCGCCTAGGCGCGTGCGCGCCACCTCGACGGCCGCCGTCGCGATCGAAACCGACTCGCTTCCGATCTGCGTCTGCGCGCGTGCCGTCTTACCCGCCGCGACCGCCTCGCGAAAGAGATGGTGCAGCGTTCGGCCGAGCGATTTCGCGCGTTGCGCGACGACGTACGCGTCCTTCACTTGTCCGAGGATCTCGGCCTCCCCAATCAGCATCGAGTCGAGACCAGTGGAGACGCGGAAGAGATGTTCGATCGCTTCACGCCCTAGCCGAGTGTAGAGATAAGACTCGATGTCGTATCCCGTCGAGCCGTGGCGAAAGTTGGTCAAGAACGCTTTAACCTGCGCGACGCCGCGTTCGTAATCGTCGAGCATGGCGTAGATCTCCAGCCGTCCGCAGGTCTGTAGCATGGCGGCTTCGTGAACGGCTTCGTAGTCGCAGAGCGCCACGAGCGCCTCGACCATGCGCCCTGGCGGAAAGGCGTGACGCTCCCGAACTTCAACCGGCGCCGTCTGGTGCGAGAGTCCGATGCAGACGATCGGCATGAGCGCTCTTAGGCCTCCAGCAAGCTCAGGCGATGCGTTAGGATCGACATCTCTCCGGCCAGATCGATGTTCCGGATGATGATCGGCTCGCGCAGAAGCAGCGGCGTCGGGGCGAAGTTGAGGATCGCACGGAGGCCGAGGTCGGCGACGCGCTCCGCGCTGGCTTGGGCAGCTTCGGCCGGCACCGCGATCACGGCGATATTGCACCCCGCCGCGCGCACGGTCTGCTCGATCTGCGCGACGTCCTGGACGACGATCCCCTGCCAGCGCTGCCCGATGACGGCCGGCGAGTTATCGAAGATCGCCACCACGCGGAAGCGCATCTCGCGCGCAGTGATAAAGGTCGCAAACGCGTGGCCGAGATAGCCGAAGCCGATGATCGCGATCCGCCAGTCATGCTCCAATCCTAAGACCCGGGCGAGCTGTTCGACAAGCGGATCGATCGCATACCCCTGCCCGCGACGCCCGAGCGGTCCCAGCGCGCACAGGTCTTTGCGGATCTGCGTGCTCGCTATCGTGTGTCCGAGCAGTGCCGCCAGTCCGTGCGAGGTGATCGTCGACTTGCCCTTAGCCTGCGCTTGGCGGAGCGCCCGATGGTAGGCGTAAAGGCGGGGAATCGAAACCTCCCCAAGCGGTTCGGCGGCCGGCTCCAACGCGCGCGCGGCGAGCTTGGGCTTCGGATCGATCATGCGGTCGTCAGAACCTGCGCCACCGAGGCGTCGGCGGCCGCCAGGGTGCGATCCACGTCCCGCGCGGTGTGCGCGGTCGAGAGAAAGTTCGTCTCGAACTGTGATGGTGCGAGATAAATGCCGCGTTCGAGCATGGCCCCGAAGTATTTCGCGAACAGGCGGCGATCGGACTTTTGCGCACCCCCTAAGTCCAGGACCGGGCCGTCGGTGAAGTAGAGTGTGAACATCGAGCCGGCCCGAACGAGGGTGTGCGCTAGACCGTGCCGTTCCATCACGTCCTCCAGGCCCTCGCTCAACTGCTGTGTGAGCGCGTCAAGTCGCGCGTAGAGCGTCGCATCCTCGGCGATGGTGCCGAGCACCGCCAAGCCCGCCGCCATCGCAAGCGGATTGCCGGCCAGGGTTCCGGCTTGATAGACGGGGCCCGACGGCGAGAGATAGGCCATCACGTCGGCGCGCCCGCCAAAAGCGCCGACCGGCAGGCCGCCGCCGATCACTTTGCCGAGCGTAGTCAGGTCGGGCGTGATGCCTTCGCGCTCCTGCGCACCGCCGGGCGCAACTCGAAAGCCGGTGATCACCTCATCGAAGATCAGCAGCGCGCCATGGCGCGTGCAGAGATCGCGCAGACGTTGCAGATATCCCGGGCGCGGCAGCACCAGCCCCATGTTGGCGGCGTACGGCTCGACGACCACTGCCGCGATTGCCTCTCGCGCAGTTTCGAAAACCCGTTCGATCGCAGAGACGTCGTTGAAAGGCAGAACGATCGTGTCGCGGGCGGTGCCTTCGGTAACGCCGAGCGAATCGGGAACACCATGCGTCAGCGCGCCCGAACCCGCTGCGATAAGAAATGAATCACCGTGTCCGTGGTAGCACCCGGCAAACTTCACGATCTTTTCACGGCCGGTAAAGCCGCGCGCGAGACGGATCGCGCTCATCGTCGCTTCGGTACCGCTGGACACAAAGCGCAAACGCTCGATCGAGGGCATCATCGAGATGATCGCTTCGGCCAGCTCGCTCTCGGCCTGCGTCGGAGTTCCAAACGACGTTCCGCGAGTAACGGCGTTGTTGATGGCACGCGTCACGGCGGGGTGCGCGTGCCCGAGCAGCAGCGCGCCCCACGACATCACGTAGTCGATATATTCGTGGTCGTCGAGGTCGTACAGATGCTCGCCGGCGCCGTTCTTCATGAAGACCGGCGAAAGACCGACCGCGCCCAGCGCGCGAACCGGCGAGTTCACGCCGCCCGCCAGCACGGCGCTTGCACGCGCGAAGGCGGCAATCGAGCGCTCGAGCTTCATGCCGGCGCGCCTTGCGGCAAGTCCGCCGGCGTATTGACGTTGAGGAAATACTCGGCGCGCATGGGCAAAAATCGCGTTGCGATGCGGTCGATGAGATCGTGCATCGCGCCGCCGCGCTCTGCACAAGCGCACGGGGTCGCGCGCAGAACTGCCGAACGCGCGTAGAGGGCGGCTAACGGCTCGATTTGGCCCGCGTGCTCGGGCACGACCGCCTCGTCGCCGGGTTTCCACGCGCGCGCCAGCGATTCGAGCGCCGTGGGGCGCAAGTGCGGTTGATCGGCCGCCACGGCAAAGATGCGGTTGCTTCGCAGCAGCTCGCAGGCCGAGCGCAGCGCCCCTAAGGGTCCGCATTCCGGACGGCGGTCGATCACAACTGGAGCGTCGAACTGCGCGGCGAGCGGCAGCGCGAACAATCCCCTACGCGCGATATAGATCGGCCACGGCGCGGCAAGCAGGTTACGATAAACGCGCACGATCATCGGCTCGCCGTCGATCGTGTGCTCGAGCTTGCCCGGAAATCGTTCCGCCCGGCCTCCGGCGAGCAGCAGAATTACCGTGTCAGCCATGGAGTTTGCGCAGCGCGTACTCCTTCGCGAAGTATGTGATGACGATATCGGCGCCGGCGCGCACGAACGAGGTGAGAACCTCGTCGATCGCGCGCTCGCCGTCAAGCCAGCCGTTCGCGATCGCGGCTTTCAGCATCGAGTATTCACCGCTGACGTTATAGACTGCAATCGGCTGCTCGAAGGTGTCGCGAGCCGCGCGTACGACGTCCAGATATGGCAAGCCCGGCTTGATCATGACGATATCCGCGCCTTCGGCGACGTCGAGAGCGATCTCGCGCAGGGCCTCGCGCGCATTGGGCGGGTCCATTTGATAGCTGCGGCGGTCGCCAAACTGCGGCGTGGCGCCGGCTGCTTCGCGAAACGGTCCATAGAAAGCCGACGCATACTTCGCGCTGTAGGCCATGATCGCAACACCGGTCTGCCCGTGCGCGTCAAGCGCGCTGCGAATTGCTTCGACTCGCCCGTCCATCATGTCCGAAGGCGCGACCACGTCGACACCGGCCTGCGCGTACGTGACCGCCGTTCGGACGAGCAGCTCGACGGTTGTGTCGTTGTCGACCTCGCCTCTGGCATCGAGCAGGCCGCAATGCCCGTGATCGGTGTACTCGCAGTTGCACACGTCGGCGATGACGACCATTTCCGGAAGCGCCGATTTGATCGCGCGAATCGTTCGCTGGACGATGCCTTCGGGGTCGTAGTTAGCTGACGCGACTGCGTCTTTGCGCGCCGGAATCCCGAAGAGCAGCAGGCTCTTCACGCCGAGCGCGAAGAGCTCGCGCGCCTCGGCTACCGCGCCCTCCAGCGCGAGGCGCTCGATGCCGGGCATCGACGCGATCGGTCCCGCGTCGGCCGGACGCTCCACGACGAAGATCGGCTGCACGAGCTGCTCGACCTCGACCCGGTGCTCGCGCACGAGTGCGCGGATGACCTCGCTGCGACGCAGGCGCCGGGGGCGCAACGCGATCATCGCTCGGCTCCGCAGACACGGACGTTCGCGCCGAGCATCTGCAAGCGCGCGGCTAGTTCGGCGCCGAGCGCGTCCGCCTCCTCGAGCGTCACGACCCGACGTTCGATGCGCTCGCGGCGGATGCTTGCGTCTTCGCAGGCGTAGGCGCCGTCGACGATCATCAATTCGTCGGCCAGCCGGGCGTGAATGCCGATCGGGGCGCTGCACCCGGCGTGAAGCGCCGCCAGCGCAGCACGCTCGCAGCGCACGCAGAGCTCGCTGCGATCGTCGTTGACCACCGAGTGCAGAAGTTCTGCGAACTCTTCGTCGTCGGCGCGCGTTTCGACGGCGAGAGCGCCTTGTCCGACTGCCGGAACGATCGTGTCGATCGCGAACGGTACCACGTGGGCGGCACGCGCATGCAATCGATTCAGGCCGGCTAAAGCGAGGACGACCGCAGCATACTCTCCTTCGCGCAATTTACGCAAGCGGGTCTCGATGTTGCCGCGCACGTCGGCGTATTCGAGATCGTTTCGCAGCGCCGCCAACAGTGCGCGCCGGCGTGGGCTCGACGTCCCGACAAGCGCCCCCGGCGGCAGCGCTTCGAAGCTGGAGTAGCGGTCGCTGCAGAAGGCGTCGCGCGGATCCTCTCGCACCGAAATCGCGGCAATGCGCACGTCATCGGCAAGCGTGCTCGGCAGGTCCTTGCAGGAATGGACGGCGTAATCGGCGCGCCGCTCGCGCAGCGCCGTTTCCAGTTCGGTGACGAAGACTCCGGAGCTGCCGAGACGATCGATCGGACGTTCCTGGTGGCGATCGCCGCCGGTCGTGACGCCGAGTATCGTGGTCGCGATGCCGCGCTCGGCTAAGCGCGCCGCAACCGCGCGGCTTTGGATCATCGCGAGCGGGCTGCGGCGCGAGGCGCAGACGACCGTGATCGGCTGCATCGTCGCGAGCTCCGCGATCGGCCGGAACGCAAGTGACCGCAGGATCGCGGCACGCTCCTCCGGTGGAAAAGATTCGCGCAAATGCGCGCGCATTTGCGCGAGCATTCGTGCTGCATCGCCGTACTGCGAGCCGAGCGTCGCGGCGAGATCGCGCACTACGCGCCGGGAAAAGGCCGGCGATCCGCCGCCGGAATCGGCGGTGACCGTGAGATCGCCGATGCGAACGGTTGCCGCCATCGTGAAATCCCCACGCTCGGGCTGGGTAGCGTCGCAGACGAGGACGCGAGCAGCCCGTGCGTCGGCGACGATGTGCGCATTTACCAGCGCATCATCGGTGGCCGCGACGATAAGCGCGGCGTCCTTCACGTCGCTGCTTTTGTAACGCCGTTGCGCGTACTCGGCGCGTTGATTCAGCAACAGACTGCCCAAGCGGTCGCCGATTCGCTCAGCCACGATGAAGACCGGGAATCCGGCGTCCAGCAGCGACTCCACTTTGCGCGCTGCGACGTTGCCGCCGCCCACGACGACGGCACGGCGACCGTCCGAGCGCAGGGAAATGGGAAGCATATTTGAGGAGGAAAAGAGTTCAGCGCCCGGGAGCCAAACACCGCCTCTCGATGGAGCAGACCGCGAGGGAGACCGCTCGAGGGCCCGCCCGTGCGGCTTTTATCGGTGCGGTGGTCGCGGCGCTCATCACCCTGCCCGGCCTCGGCGGCGGCACGCTCTGGGACAACAGCGAGACCGCGTACGGCGAGGTGGCTCGCGAGATTCTGCTCACCCACAACTGGGTGATCATGCATCTCAACAATGTCCCCTATTTCGTCCAGCCGCCGCTCTACTTTTGGCTGGGAGCAGCCTTCTCGATGCTCTTCGGAACGACCACGTTTGCGTTGCGTCTTCCCGCCGCGCTGGCGACAATTGCCTTGGGCGCGTTAACCGGCTATGCCGTCGCGCGTCAGGCCGGTTCCCGCGTGGGTGTGTATGCCGCCGTCATTCTGTCGACGTGCTTGATGCAAGCCATTATCGGCCGCCTTGCCATCATGGATGCGCTGCTCGACCTGGCGGTCGCAATGGCAATCTTTTGGTGGTTCCGCGGATTGCAGAGCGGCAGCGGCCGTTATGCGATTTACGGCTCGATCGCGGCGGGCTTCGGCTTTCTTGCCAAAGGTTTGGTTGCACCGGTCATCGCGCTGCTGGTGATCGTTCCGTATTACTTTTGGAACCGCCGCCACGAAGCCACGCACCTGCCCTCGCTGCGGACGTCGATTGCCGCCGCGCTCGTGTTCCTGGCGATCGCATTGCCCTGGCCGTTCGCGCTGGTTGCGCACTATCAGCTCTTTCCGCTCGAGAAGCTGATCGGCGAATACACCATCGGCCGCTACACGGGCGTTGTGGAGAATCAAGCCGGTCCGGTTTGGTATTACCTCCCCGTTATCATTCTGGGCTTCGTTCCGTGGATCGCGTTTCTGCCGATGGCCATCGTGTACGGCGCGCGCAGGTTGCGCGACGAAACCGCGGCGAGCGATGGCGTCGCCAGTCTCTTGCGCTTGGGCTTCACGTGGATGATCGTCCCGCTGCTCTTTTTCAGCTTTGCGCGCACCAAGCTCCCGAACTATGTCGCGCTCGAGCTGCCGGCCCTCGCGCTGGTCACCGCGCTCTACTTCGATGCCGTCGTTCGCAAGGGCGGCACGCGCTCCGCGGCCATCTCGGCCGCGACGATGCCGGTGGCGATCGGGGCGCTCGCCTTTGCAATTTGGCTCTTCACGCGCAACAATCGGCTCACTGCGGAGATCGCAATCGCGATCCCGCCGCTGCTGGGCATGGCGGCAGCGATCTTCGCCGGTTCGTTGCTGACCGCGTTGCTGGTGGCATGGCCCAAGACCGCGCGCGCGGCCCCTTACCCGCTGGCGCTAGCCGCGATTCTGGCCGCCGACGTGGTCGCGGTGACGGTTTTGCCGCATGCCGAGGCCTTTAAGCCGGTGCCGCGGCTCGCGGCCGTCATCGAGCGTGACCGGCGCGGAGGCGACATCGTTGCGATTCAGGGCGTCTCGGGCGGGAACGCGTTGCTCTTCTATACGCACCCGGTCGTCTTCGTGCTGGCGCCGCCCAAAGACGGCGATCCCCAAGAGGACGGCATCGATCCGCGCAACGCCATCTGCAGTGCGCAACGGGCCTGGGTGGTCGCGCCGGCGATTCGACCCTCGTACGATCCGACTTACGGCCGTCAGCGTCGCCTCATCGCGGTCGATCGAAAGGCGGCGCTCTTCCTGTACGAGGGCGCCGCCTGTCGTTAGGTTCGTTACGGTTTGAAGCCGGCGACCATCGCTTCGCTGACCGGAGAAGCGTGGTTGTTGCCGAGCGATCCGCGAATGTACGTGATCACATCGGCGATGTCGCCGTTCGAAAGCGTGCCTTTCCAAGCCGGCATCTGTCCGTTGTAACTCATACCGTTCACCGAGATCTGTCCGTGCAGCCCGCCCAGCACGATCCCGATGACTTTCTTCGGATCGCCGGTCACGACCGGGTTGTTGGCGAGCGGTGGAAACGTCCCGGGCACTCCCGTTCCGGTGGCGCCGTGACAGCTCGAGCAGTTCGCTGCAAAGACTTTGGCGCCGTTGGCGTTAGCGGGCGCGGCTGCTCCCGCGGCGCCGCCGGCCGGCGCGCCGGACGTTGTCGCCGCCTCAGCCTGGCTCAGCACCGTCGCTTCGGGCGGTGAGGGAGGAAGCGCGGCTTGTTTTGCGACCGTCGTAACTTGTGCATACACCGAAAGCACGATGATGACGCCGACGACGATCGTCGTTCCCCACAGCACGCCTTGCCGTGCGGCGAAATCGCGGCTTCGACTGCGATCGAGCCAAGGCACGAGCAAGAGCACGATCAAAAAGAGCGTCGGCACGACGATGGTCGCGAGCAGCTCGGTGCTGATCGTCAGCGGACCCAGGTGCACTTCCGGGGGCACTAAAGCCAGCAACCCGAAGAGCGAGAGAAAGTACCAAGCCGGATAGGGTTGGAACGTGGCGGCTCGCGTGGGATCGGCTTTTTGATCGAGATATGGCGGCGCCACCAGCGCGAGAAAGACGATGATGACGAAGACGATGAACGAGAACGCGCCGTCCATGAACATCTGATCGGGCCAGAAGCGCCCGGAGCGTTGGACGCGCTGTTTCTCTTGAACCGGACCGGCGGGGCCGTTGTGCCGGAAGATCGTGAGGTGCGCGCCGACCAGCAGCACGAGCACCGCCGGCATCAGCCAGACGTGCAGCCCGAAGAAGCGATTGATCGTCGCGGTGCCCATCGCGCCACCGCCTTGCGCGATGTTCTGGAGAACCGGGCCGAGACCCGGAGCCAACCCCGTGATGTTGAGCGAGACCTGCGAGGCAAAATACGCATCCATGTCCCAGGGCAGCAGATAACCGGTCAAACCGAGCACGAGCGTCGTCAACAGCAGCAAAACGCCGACGACCCACTGCAGCTCACGGGGCGCTTTATAGGCTCCAAAAATCACCACTTGAAGCAGGTGAAGGAAGACGAGCGCGATCATCGCCGACGCGCCCCAGTAGTGCACCGCAAGAAGGAAGTGCGTGAACGGATTGAGGTAGATCGCACGCGTCGATTCCCATGCGGTGGAGGCCGACGGCGCATA
>JASHPI010000127.1 GCA_030038215.1 Vulcanimicrobiota bacterium
TAGCCGGTGCAAGGCGCAACTCGCAGGCCTTGGCGGACGCCGGTCCGACTCCTTGAGGACTCGTTGAGGACAACCCAAACAAAGGTGTGGAGAAGCTGTGCATCGAGCCGAGCAGCCGGCCAACGGTTGGACAGGACCCATCAAAAAGCCATCAAAGATATCACAGATGAAGCCCCGCCTGGCCTAGCGGCCGCGGCGGGACTTACGCTACAATGCACTCTTAAGATCCGTCCTGTGCCTCGGAGTTGTGCCGTGAAAAACTTGCTGTCGCTGATCGCGTTCTCCCTTGGGTGCCTGCTTCCGCTCGGCGTCCAGGCGGCTACCGTCGACGCGACCACGATCCCGGACGGCACCTACACCGTCAAGGTCGAGAAGCGCATCGACGCCAAGCATATCCAAGTTGTCTTGGACAACGGAGCGGAGACGACGTTGACCGCAGGACGAAGCACGGTGGACTTCTCCAAGGTCCAGCCCAACGATCAACTCAAGCTCTCGTTGATCAAGGGAACGGTCATGGTCTACGCGGACCTGACCTCGCACTAGCTGAGGCGCGCCTTTACCGGTAGACGATGACCGGGGTGGCCGGCGCGCGAAGATCGATCGCCGCGACCTGCCGCGGGTTGCTCACGACTTGCGAGAGGATCGGGTCGACAAGCGCCAATTTCTTTCCCAGATCGTTCTCGTCTCCAAGGAGCACGCGTATCCCGCCTTGCACCGTAGCGACCAAACCGCCGAACCGGTCGAGTTCGAGTTCGCGCGGGCGCACATGCGCCGCGATCATCGCCTCATAATCGTCGCGCAGCGTGGCGATGCCATCCTGCGTGAGGAACGCACCGGGGACCACCATGGCGCCCGGTTTCACTGAAAAAACCGGCAGGTTCTCCTCGCCGGTTGCCGCCTGCAACACGCGCAGGCCACGGTCCACGACGACTGCATCCTCGCCGCTGCGCACGACCGCAAAGGGAGTGCGCTCGCTAACCGCGATGACGATCGACGCGGGCGGCATGCGGCGAACGCTGGCACTTGCGATGTAGGGGATCGCCTCGACACGCGCTCGCATCGCGCGGAGGCTCTGGAGCCACATGCTCTGGTCACTTGCGACCGCCGCGCGATCGAGGATCTCGCTTCGCGGGACCCGCTCGTTGCCGGTAACCGCGACGCTCTTGGGGTCAAAGCCCGGCCAACTCGCGGCCAGCCCCAGCGCAACCAGCACCAGCACGGCACAAACGGCGATCAGCATCCGGAACGGACGCAGCCGCGCCGCCGGGGAGCGGCCCTTGCGTCGCGCGACCGACTTTCTCGCCTTCACGTCAGGACGTACTTCTCGATCGCCTCGGCAACGCCGTCGTGCGCCAAGTCTCCGACCACGGCGGCAGCCATTGCACACAACTCCTCGGGCGCAGAGCCCATCGCGACGCCGAAGCCCGCTGCCTGCAGAAGCGGCGCGTCATTCCACGAGTCGCCGATGGCAACGACCTCCTCGATCGCAACTCCTAGACGCGCTGCGACGAAATGCAACGCTTTGCCCTTGTCGACCGCCGGATTGAGCACTTCCACGAACTCGGGCAGACTGCGCGTCACGTACGCTCGTCCATCGAAGTAGTCTTGCATCGTCTGCGCGTATTGCCGGGCCTTCTCCGCGTCGGCGACGACTACCGCTTTGGTCGCGGGACTGTATGCAAAGCTTTCCCGCAGCGAGGTCACGACGACCGGTTCGATCATCGCCAAACTTGCATACAGATCGGAGAACCGGTTGCGCGCCTCGCAATAATACTCGTCGTTACGATACAGCTGCAGGTGCATGTGGTCGCGCTCGGCCGCCGCAATCAGATCGCGAACGACCGCGTTCGAAAGCGAGACGTCTTGCAGCAGTTCGTCGCTGCTCGGATCGATGACGGCCGCGCCTTGATAGCAAATGACCGGCGCGTCGAAGTTGAGCTCGCGAGCGAAGGGCAGCGTGGCGCGGTACATCCGCCCGGTTACCAAGCATCCCTCCACGCCGGCGTCCTGCATGCGCGCGATCGCTTCCCGCACTTGCCCGGAGATAACCAAGTCGCGCCCGAGCAACGTCCCGTCCACGTCGAAGGCTACGAGCCGAACGCGCACTCGGTCTATGGTTCCACTAGTCCAAAGCGCCTTCGCGAACGCCGTGCGGAGCAAAAATTCGCTCCAGCTCGCCGCGAACGCGCGCGTCGCTCGCAATCGCGCGTGCTACGCGTTGCGAACGACCGCGCACATGCATGACCACCGGGACCTCGCCCGGCCATTGGTCGATCAGCCTTGCCAGCCGGTCGATCTGCTCGCGATCGGTTACATCGACGTGCCAACCGCGCGCGCTCCGCGCCGACTGCGCGCGCGCCGGCGGGACAAAACGAGTCACTTCGTTCGCAGCTACCGACAGCTCGACGCGCGGCTCCTCGCCGGGCGCCGCTCCAGGCCGTTCGCGCAGGCGCAGCCGGCCTTTGACGATCAAGACCGCGTCGTTCTCGAAGAGCTGTTGCACCTGCGGATAGAGCTTGGCGAAGACGACGACGTCGCACGCGCCGCTGGTGTCCTCCAGCTGAGCGATCAATAGCTGTTGCCCTGACTTCGCCAGCATCCGTCGTGCCCCGGTTACCGCGCCGCCGATCGTGACCGGTGTGTCGTCTTCGAGGGCGCGCAGCTCCTTGATCGGCATCGTGACGGCGCGCGCCAGCATCGGCGCGATGTCGGCCAGCGGATGACCCGAGATGAAGATGCCGAGTGTCTCGCGCTCCCAAGCCAGCATTTCGCGCGTCGCCGGTGCTGCGATCTCGGGAAGCTTGGGGACCAGCGACGGCGCGGCGGCGTTGGAGTCGCCGAAGAGCGAGGCTTGGCCGAGCTCGGCGTCGCGTGTAGTCCGCGCGGCGAGCTCCAGCGCGGCGTCGAGTGCGACCAGCTTCGCGGCGCGATTTCCCGGCAGGCCGTCCAGCGCGCCGCATTTGATCAGCGCCTCGAAGACGCGCCGGTTCACCAGCCTCGCATCGACCCGTCGCGCCAAGTCGAAGAGGTCGACGAATCGCCCGGTTCGGCCACGAGTCTCGATGATGTTCGCAACCGCCGTCTCGCCGACGCCTTTGACTGCCGCCAAGCCAAACCGGATCGCTTCCCCAACGGCGGCGAAGTCGACCAGCGATTCGTTGACGTCGGGCGGCAAGACCTCGATCCGCGCTTTGCGCGCATCTTCGATGTACTCGACGAGCTTGTCGGTCTTGTCCTTGACCGAAGTCATCAGCGCCGTGAGATATTGTAGTGGATAGTTCGCCTTCAGGTAGGCAGTCTGATACGCGATCCAGGCGTACGCGACCGCATGCGATTTGTTAAAGCCGTAGCCGGCGAACGGCTCGATGAAGTGAAAAATGCGCTCCGCCAGCGCACGATCGATGCCCGAGGTGCCAATGGCGCCGGCGATGAATTTCTCTTGATAGAACGGAATCTTGTCCTTCTGCTTCTTCCCCATCACCTTGCGCAGCTCGTCAGCCTCGCCCATGGTGAAGCCGGCGATGTCGCGCGCCATCTGCATCGCCTGCTCTTGATAGACCGCGGTGCCGTAGGTTTCCGCCAGAATAGGCTCCAGTTTAGGGTGGAGATAGTGCGGCGTCGACCGTCCGTGCTTGTTGCTGATATACTGCGGAATCCAATCCATCGGCCCGGGACGGTAGAGCGCCACGAGCGCGATGATGTCGTCGAACCGCGACGGCTGAAGCTCTCCGCAGACCCGCTTCATGCCGTCGGATTCGAGTTGGAAGACGCCGGTCGTCTCGCCGCGAGCCAGCATTTCGAATGTCCTTGAATCGTCGATCGGTATTCTCGAGAGATCAAACGCGCCATCCAGCGTGCGCTGGATCTCCTTCACGGCGTTCTCCATCACCGTGAGGTTGCGCAACCCCAAAAAGTCCATCTTGAGCAGGCCGATTCGTTCGATCCAGTTCATGTCGTATTGCGTGTTGACCCCGCCGTCCCCGAACCGGACCAGCGGCGTATAATCGACCAGAGGGCCGGCCGCGATCACGACCCCGGCAGCGTGCGTTCCCGCGTTGCGCGCCAAACCTTCGATCTCTTTGGCGGTGTCGAGCAGTTTGCGAATTTCCGGCCGCGTCGAATAGAGCGACTTCAGCTCGGCGATCTGTTCGACCGCAGTCGCGATCGAAAGGCCCCCTGGGCCGGACGGAACCAGCTTCGCTACCCGATCGACGTCGGGCAACGGAACGCCCAGAGCGCGCCCGGCATCGCGGATCGCCGCTCGTGCCGCCATCGTTCCAAAGGTTACGATTTGCGCGACGCGGTCTTTGCCGTATTTATCGGTAACGTAAGCGATGACTTCGTCGCGCCGCTCCACGCAAAAATCAGTATCGATGTCGGGCATCGAAATACGGTCGGGGTTGAGGAAGCGCTCGAAGACCAAGTTGAACTGCAGCGGGTCGAGATCTGTGATCCTCAGGCAATAGGCCACCAACGAACCTACCGCCGAGCCGCGTCCGGGCCCGACCGGAATGCCGTGATCGCGTGCGTACTTGACGAAATCCCACACGATCAAAAAATATGACGAAAAACCCATCGTGGTGATAACGTCGAGCTCGTACTCGAGGCGGCTGCGCAGCGCCGGATCCGTGCGGACCCGCTCCTCGCCGTAGCGCTCGACCAGGCCGCGCTCGCAGAGGTCGCGCAGGTACTCGTTGTCGCCCGCCTCCGGCTGTCCATCGCGCTGCGGCACCGGGTACTGCGGCAAGTGGAATATTTTCTCCGGAATGCGTATGTCGATGCGCTCCGAGATCTTTACCGTATTCTCGTGGGCTTCGGGTAGATCGTTCCACAAGTCGCACATCTCCTGCTCCGACTTCAAGTAGAACTCGTCGGAGTAAAAGCGCATCCGGTTCGTATCCGAAACGGTCTTACCCGTTCCGATGCAAAGCAGCACGTCGTGTGCGCCCGCGTCCTTGCGCTCGAGATAGTGCGCGTCGTTGGTTGCGACGATCGGTACGCCGAGTTCTCGGGCCACGCGCACGAGGCCCTCGTTGATGATCTCCTGCTCGGGCATCCGGTGACGCATCACTTCGATGTAAAAGCGGTCGCCAAAGATCTCTTGGTAGGTCTTGGCGTTGCGCAGTGCGTTCGTATAATCGTTTCTTAGCAGCGGTGCCGCCACCAGTCCCGACATACATCCCGAGAGCACGATCAAGCCGTCGTGATGCTCGGCCAGCAGATCCAAGTCGATTCGCGGCTTGTAATAGTAGCCTTCCAGGAATCCCTTAGAGACGAGGGCCGTGAGGTTTCGGTAGCCTACCAGGTCGGCGGCGAGCAAGGTCACGTGGGCCTCTTCCCGAGCCGTTCGATCCAGACGGCCGCGCGGAGCCAGGTACGCCTCGCAGCCGACGATCGGCACCAGTCCGAGATCGCGAGCAGTGTAGTAAAACTCCATCGCGCCGTACATCACGCCGTGATCGGTCAATGCGACCGCCCTCGCGCCTTCTTCGGCGGCTCGGTGGCAGAGGCGATCGATTCGGCAAGCGCCGTCGAGCAGCGAGTACTCGGAGTGGACGTGGAGATGAACGAACCGGCTCACGTGATGTTCCGGGTTACCATCTTACCGACCCCGTCCGTCCGACCCTCTTGCCGACGCGGAGCCGGGCGGGACGAGCGCGAAGCGTGCCGAGCGAAAGGAGCCGTTTGACGATGGAACTCGAGCCCTATCTGTTCTTCCACGGAAAGTGCGAAGAGGCGCTCAACTTCTACGCGCGATGCTTCAACGGCACGATCGAGGGTCTCAGCCGCTTCGCCGGCAGTCCGATGGAGGCGAACGTTGGCCCTGAGTATCGCGACAAGGTCATGCACGCGAGCTTCGTCGCAGGTAATCTGAAGTTCATGGCCTCCGACGGCAACCCGGGCGCGCCGCCCGACGGCGAGGACGATATCGCGCTCTCCGTCGCGACCAAGGATGCTGCAGAAGGCGAGCGCGTCTTCAACGCGCTCTGCGAAGGCGCAACCGTCACGCAGCCCCTTTCCGATGCTTTCTGGGGCGGGAAGTTCGGGATGCTCACGGATCGCTTCGGGGTTCAATGGATGGTGACTATCGGCCGCTAGCCCTTCGGGCCAACGCGACGCGACGGCTTGCGTGCGCTCTGCACCGACAGCTCCCACCGATAGCCGTCGGGATCGTGAAACCATAGCCCCATGTTGCTCGAGCCGGGAGCTACCGGACCGATTTCGTCGCCGGGATCTTCGACGTCGACGCGGTGCTTCTTCAGCACCGCGAGCGCATCGCGTAGCTCCTTCATGCTCTTCATGTTAAAGGACATGTGCCCGATCGTCTTCGGACGCGGAACGCCCTTCATGAGCCCGAGGATGATCTTGCCGTTGGTCAGCCCGACGTAGCCGGGGCCCTCGAACAGAACCTTCAGATCGAAGAGCGACCGCCACCACTTCGCGCTCTTGCGTGGATTCCGCACCGCCAACCCAAAATGCCACACCGTCCCAAACTTGATCTTCATACTTCTCTCCTTAGCCCACGATCCACGCCATGCCAAAAGACCATCTCACTCTCTCGTCTGGTTTCGCCACCGAGCGGGCGCGACGTTTCGACGAGGGGCTTCTCGACGAGCGCGCAACACAGGAGGTGTTTGTTTAAATGGCCCCAGCCGCACGCAACATCCCGAGAACACGGTCGACGGGGAGCGCGTAAACCGTGACCCCTCGCCGTCCGGTCATCGTCTTGGCTTCAAAGAGCGCGTCGTAGATTGACGCTTGGGTCGCTTCGACGGTTGCGCTATAGAGCGCATCGAGAGCGTCGTTATCTTCGAGAATCGGTTGCTTCGGCGCGGTGACGGTGAAGTTCGCGACTCGTTCGAAGACGCGCGAGGTGGAAAAGGCGATAATCAAGTCGCCGCTGCCAACCGACGATATGAGGCCCGTGCGCGCCATGCCCATGGCTGCGCGCAGCGCCAGCGCGCGCAGTTGGCGGCTGTCGAGTGGTGCGTTCGTTGCAACGACGACGATGATGCTGCCCGACGCCATGCGTCCCTTGACGGCGCCCATGTCGTGGGGAAAAACCGGCTTGTATTCGTCTTTGAGGCGTTCGCCGACGGGGACACCGACGATGGAAAGGAGCTGGCGGCAGCACCCGGTGTTATCGTTCACCAGAACGCCGACCCGATAGCCGCCCACGTCGGCGGGCAGCACGCGCGAGGCGGAACCGATTCCGGCCCGGAATCCGAACGCGTTCATGCCGGTGCCGGCGCCAACGCTGCCGCGCGCAAACTGTCCAGGCGCTGCCTCGTCGAGCAGGCGAACGACGTCCTCGGGAGTTACCGCGCGCGCTTGGATGTCGTTGAGCAGGGCGTCGTCGCACTCCGCTACCACCGGCAAGGGGACGTCGTCGCCCCGCCCGACCGCGGGATGGTGTTCGATCACCCAGCTGACCACGCCGTCAGCGGCTCGGCCGACGTCGAGCGTGTTGGTCAAGACGATCGGTTCCTCGAGGTATCCGGACTCCTCAATCCAGTGTGTCCCGGTCATCTCCCCGTTCCCGTTGAACGCGAAGAAGGCAGCCGACACCTTATGATCCCAAGGATCATCGTTCGGCAGCACGGCGGTAGCGCCGGTCCGGATGTCGCTGCTTTCGACTTTTGTCACATGCCCGACTCGAACGCCGGGTACGTCCGTGATCCCGTCAAGCGGTCCGCTGGCGAAGAGGCCGAAACGAAAGGGCAGAACGGCCCCGGCCGGCGTCGCGAGGACGAGCATAGCGGCGAACAACGCCGGGAATAAGCGTATCCAACGCATTGCGTTTGCATTGGACCCCGTCGCCGCCGGGCCTGCAGGCTCGTTAACGCATCGTGGGAAAGCAAATGACCAGGCAGTTTAAGCAAGGGGAGAAACACCATTCTTACCGTTCCGGATAAACTCAAGGTCGTCAAACTCTGGGAGAACCTGTCGGCACCCGAGCTGATCGAGCACGCGATTGAACGCGGCGAGGGCGTTCTCGGACCCAGCGGACAGCTAATCGTCGACACCCGTCCGCATACCGGCCGCTCGCCGAAGGACAAGTTCTTCGTTCGCGAGCCCTCGAGCGAACGGCATATCGACTGGGGCGACGTGAACCAGCCGATCGAGTCCGAGCGTTTCGATGCGCTCTGGGAGCGCGTCGCGGCCTACCTATCCGAGCGGGAAGCCTACTGCATGGATTGCTACGTCGGCGCCGACGAGCGCTATCGCGTACCGCTTCGTGTCTACACCGAGCTGGCTTGGCAGAGCCTCTTCGCGCGCGAGCTCTTCATCACGCCCGAGCGCCCCGAACCCGACTTCGTGCCGGAGTTTACGGTCGTCGATGCGGCGCTCTTTCAAGCCGATCCCAAGCGCGACGGCACGCGCTCGGCAACCTTTATCCTTGTGAACTTCGAGCGGCGTCTCATCCTGATCGGCGGAACCAAATACGCCGGCGAGATCAAGAAATCGGTCTTCACAACGATGAACTATCTTCTGCCGCTGCGTGACGTGCTGCCGATGCATTGTTCGGCGAATGCCGGCAAGGACGGTGACGTTGCGATCTTCTTCGGACTCTCGGGCACCGGCAAGACCACGCTCTCCTCCGACTCGCACCGTCCTTTGATCGGAGATGACGAGCATGGGTGGTCGGATGACGGCGTCTTCAATTTCGAGGGCGGCTGCTATGCCAAGGTCATCCGCCTTTCGGCCACGGCAGAGCCGGAAATCTGGGCGGCGACCAACCACTTCTCGACGGTGATCGAGAATGTGGTCTACGACGAGCATTCGCGCGCGCTCGACGTCGACTCGGATGCGAAGACCGAGAACACACGCGCGGCCTATCCGCTGGCGTTCATCCCAAACACCGTGCCCGGGAGCCAAGGAAGTACGCCTAAGACGATCATCATGCTTACGGCCGACGCCTTCGGCGTGTTGCCTCCGATCGCAAAGCTCTCGCCCGAACAGGCGATGTACCATTTTCTCTCCGGGTACACCGCGAAAGTCGCCGGCACCGAGCGCGGAATTAGCGAACCGCAAGCGACCTTCTCGACCTGCTTCGGCGCACCGTTCATGGTGCATCACCCGACCGTTTACGCGAAGATGCTCGGTAAGAAGATCGACCAACACGACATCGCCTGTTGGCTGGTGAATACCGGTTGGACCGGCGGACCTTACGGAGTCGGCCGACGCATGTCGATCGCGCATACGCGCGCGATGGTCAACGCTGCAATCGAAGGGCGAATTCGCGATGAGTTTGAAGCCGAGCCCTTCTTCGGCTTGATGATTCCCAAGCAGGTGCCCGACGTGCCGCGCGAGGTGCTCAATCCGCGCAACGCGTGGGCCGACAAAGCTGGGTATGACAAGCAAGCGCAGCATCTAGCCAAGCTCTTCTTCGACAACTTCAAACGCTTCGAGCCGCACGCGTCGGCTGCCGTCAATGCGGTCGCGATCAAACCGCTCGCTCGGCCCTAATCGGACCTTCAGGCGGGAACCGAGGCCCTCGGCTAAGATGTGGTGGTCATGAAAAGCAGCCACGTTATGGTCGGCGTTCTCGCTGCAGTGCTGGCACTGCCGCTCGCCGTCTCAGCACAGCAAACCCAGCCGCCTCCGCCCGCTCAGGCACAAGGACCGGTCACGCCAAACGAGTCGGTCCTGCAGCGCCGTTGGGCGAGGAACCTCGGGGGCGTCAACCTTTCAAGCCAGCAGCAACAGCAGATCCAGTCGATCGTCCACCAATACTCCCAGGCGCATCCGGCCGGCAGCCCGCGCGACCCGCAGAGCGCCCGCGATATGCGCCGGCAGATCATGGGCGTATTGAGTCCCGACCAGCAGAACCAGTTCCACCAACAGATGCAGGAACGGCGCGAGCAGATGCGGCAGCGTCGCGAACAGCAGGGTGGGCAGCAGGGCCCGCCGGCTGGGCAGCAGGGCCCGCCGGCTGGGCAGCAGCCGCCCGACCAGGGACCGGCGCCCGGGCAGCAACCGCCCCCGGATCAGCAGCCGCCGAACCCGCCTTCAGCCTAGCCTCTCACTCGCCGATCTCCAACGCCACGACGTCGCCGCCTGCTTCTAGCTGCAGCGCGGCGATGTCTTTGACGACGTAGGTCGCGGCGCGCACGAACGCAAAAGGCCGCGCGCGTAACACGGCGACGACATCCATGCCGGCTTCGCGCCCGGCGGCGATGCCCTGCAACGAATCCTCCACCACCAGTGCGCGACGCGGATCGACGCCCAGTCGAGCCGCGGCAAACAGATATCCGTCGGGCGCCGGCTTGTTCCGGGCGACGTCGTCCGCGGTCACGAGCAGCGGTGGCTGCGGCAGTTCGGCGTTGCCGATCAGCCCGCGGGCAAATCGTGTCCCGCACGAGGTCACAATCGCCCAGCGGCTCCCCTGCAACCGTTCGAGACAATCGCGCGCTCCCGGCATCGCGCGCGCGGCATCATCTACCAGCGTGCCGAAAAGATCGAAAAGAATCGCGTCGTAGCTAATCCGCACCGGGTAGAATCCTTCAGAGGATGCGCCGTGTGAGCACGATAGGACCGTTCCCTCTCTGCGCCTGCGTTGCGCTAGCGTTCTTGGCGCTTGGTTCGGCATGTTCGGCCCAAGCGACGAACGCGGCTCAAAATCTAACCGTACCCGCGGGCTTTACGATTCTCACCATCGCGCACGTCCCGCGGGCGCGCGAGCTGGCGGCGCTGCCCAATGGCGATCTCATCGTCGGTACCGAGAGCAGCGACGTCTACATCGTGCCGAACGCCGAAGCGAATCCGGCCGGCGAAGCGCGCGTGTTCACGACCATCCCGGATGACCGCGCGGCCGGTGTCGCCTTCTCACCGGACCGCGACGAGCTTTACATTGCCGGCGAACACGGCGTCTACGCGATGGCGTATCGTCCGGGCGGCGCGACCGGAAGCCTTCGGTTGATCGCGCATGTACGGACCGGGCCGGTCGCGCCCGATAGCGACGGCGACGTTCACAAAACCACCTCTGTGGTTGAAGCCGGCGGCGTCCTCTACGTCAGCGTGGGATCCTCGTGTAACTCGTGCACCGAAACGGATCCCACGCGGG
>JASHPI010000128.1 GCA_030038215.1 Vulcanimicrobiota bacterium
GGCACGGCCGTCGCCGCGCTCGTAATCCTGGTGACAGCAGTCGCCGGCGTTGCCCAACTGCGGCAGCTGCGCGAGCAGCGGCGCGACACCGCAGCCGTTGAGCTTATGCACTCGCTTCAAGATCGCGAGTTCGTACGCAGCTTCAGCTTGCTCCTTTCCCTCCCAACGGACATTACCGCGGACGAACTCCGCGCGTGCGGGTCCGATTACGTAGACGCGGCGTCCCTCATCGGATTTCGCCTAGAAATGCTTGGCGTGCTCGTCCACCGCGGCGCCGTTGCGTTCGACGTAACTGAAGATCTCGCCGGCGGCGCCATCGTTTCGATGTGGTTACGCTTGAAAGACTTTATTCGAGTGACGCGTGAAGAACAACACTATCCGATGTTCCTCGAGTGGTTCCAATGGATCGCCGAACAGTATGAGAAGCGTGACCGTTTACAACAGGTACCAGCGTTTGAACGTCATCGCGCGTGGGCACCGAAGCCCTAACGTCACTCGCGCAAGGCAAGCTCGATCGTCCTTCACGCCTCAGGAGCCGCGGAGAATGCTCGGGCATAGTCTATCTCGTTTAACTTATCCAAAAACATCTCCAGCCAACGATAATGTTCCCAGTTGTGCGTCCGGAGTAGTGCTGACACGGGCACGCTGCATTGAGCGTAGCACGGCGTGGGCTCTGACGGCTTGTGACTCGGTAACATTCTCCGCTAGAACCCTCGGTACGGCGCACACTGCGCCGCGATTGGTGTCAATAAAGACGCAGCCTTCTATTATCTGAACGAAGGAAAAACTGCGGAACGTCCACCATCCGAGGATGCAGGCGACGACGAGAACGGTCAAGCCACCAAGAGCGGTCTGCATCGGAATCGATAGGACTTTCGTCAGTCCGCTTGCAAGCAGGTCGACGCCAAACGCCAGACCGATCGCAATGCCCACGAGCTGCATAAAATCGCGCCGCTTTTGAAGAATGTGCGACACGTAGCCACGCTGTGACAAGTCGATCATGGATGAACAACCTTTTGACGCGTGTTACAACTCTCCAATTTTTCGTCTCAACCTAATTAATCCTGACTAATACTATGCCCTCCGTGCACAGTATCGGCGGCGGAACATTTTTCCCTTACACGCTGTAACGCGCTCACCGGCGCTCTCTTAAGGCGCACTCCAGCTCTCAGTTGCGGGCAGCGGCGAGGGGCTCGTTTTGTGAGGCGACTTAGCCGATCACCTTAGCGCCCCGATCGCCAGCGCCCCGATCGCCGCGCCCAGCGCGGGGGGCCTCGTTTTGGGCCACCGGTTTGCGCTGCGAGGGCTAGCTGATTGGGTAAACGCCTGCTCAGCGGGGTGGGGTTCGCGGAATAGGCAATGTATTCAGGCCGTCAAGTCGAACATTACCGCAGGACGAGTATACAATGGACAAGACATGTCTTGGTCTTCAGACGCTTTGCGCTTACGCAGGCGCGGCATTGCTCGCGGGGTGCGCTGGAGTGCAGCCGATCAGTTTTCAGGGTACGCAAAGCAATAACGGCGAGTCGCCCCAACACCTCGACACATTTAAGTATACCGGTGCGGAGCAATCGTTCCGTGTTCCATCGGGTGTCAGACAAATTAGGATTAGGGCGAGCGGTGCGGGTAGCCCGGGCGGCACAAAATTTAAAGGCGGCAAAGGTGGCTTGGTCGAGGCGACCATCCATGTGATCCCGAACGAGAAGTTAGCGATCTTCGTCGGCGGTGCCGGAGGCTCGAGCAGTGCAAACGGTCCGGGCGGCGGAGGTTTCAATGGCGGCGCAAAGGGCGGCTTAGGTGCTCGCTCGGGCATTAGCGGGAATGGCGGCGGCGGCGCGTCTGACGTACGTGAAGGTAGCGATGGGCTCGCCGATCGCGTGGTCGTCGCGGGCGGCGGGGGCGGTGTTGGCGGCGCTGGCAAGGGCTATGACGGAGGCGGGGGCGGTGGTGGCGGCGGAAGCGTCGGCGGTGCCGGCGGTGCTGGTGCTCCCAGCTGCGGTTACGGAGACGGTTGCGGTGGGCAGGGCGGTACGCAGAGCGCGGGAGGAAAAGGCGGACGGGGAGGCTCCAGCGGCACCGTTCCTGGCGCTCCGGGTCACAAAGGCTCCTTGGGTAAAGGCGGATCCGGTGGCTGCTGCCATAGCCCTTCCTTCTCCGGGGGTGGCGGAGGCGGCGGCGGTTATTACGGCGGCGGCGGCGGCGGAGGGGGCGGAATTTACGAAACCACGAGCGGCTACCCGGGCGGCGGCGGCGGCGGGGGTGGTTCTTCCTACATCGAGCCGAGCGCGACGAACGTCAAAAACATTCAAGGCGGAGGCGCATCCGGTAACGGCCTAGTGGTCATCATTTGGCAATGAACGCAATCGCTTTAGCCTTGGCGCGATGAGCATAATTACCCCTAACCATTGCTCGCTCGCGGTATCCGCTGCATCGCAGCAGTCATCCCCGCCCGCGAGGCCGCATCGCGCTAGGATGCGTTACCGCTTAGCGATTAGAGTTTCGCAGCTGCGCAGCGCCGATCGCAAAGCGCATTGAAGCCAGCCCAGGGGTGCATCGTTTTGGGCGGCCTTGGCTCCTGTCCCATCGTCACGGTTCCTTCTTGAAGCGGTTGGCGCGTCGTTTTGATCAAGCGTTATCCTCTGACGAATCGCTACGGTCGCGACCTGCGTCACCGAAGTAGAAAATCAACGCAAATGCGGTCGCCACACCGACCGCGACTCGCGCCGGTTCTGGCCAGCGGCGCGGCGAGATGAAGGCTTCGATCGTGCCGGCGACGATCAGCATTGAGGCGACGCCGAGGATCAATGTGCCGGCGCGCCGCGCGTTAGCGACCAGGGCCTCGCGCCGTCGCATGCGCCCCGGATAGACGATGGCCGCCGCGATCAGCAATCCGGCTGCACCGGCGATTTGGATCGCGGTCAGCTCGATGACGCCGTGGGGTGCGATCGTCACCCAGAAGTCGCGGCCAAATCCGGCATTGGCGAAGAGCGCGCCCATGCCGCCGAGCATCAAGCCGTTGGTCGCGATGATGTAGAGGGTCAGCGCACCGAGCGTGACGCAGCCGGCAAAGGCGATGATCGCGACCTTGACGTTGTTCGTGATGATGGCCGCCGACATCGCCGGCGCGAAGTTCGGGTCAACCGCAAAGTTCGAGTCGTGCAGGCTGCGGCGGATCTTCTCGGAGACGAGCATCTTCGGCAGCAGCGCGTAGGCATCGGCGGGATGCGAGCGTACCAGCACGTAGGCGACGACCGCGCAGGCCACCGTGAGCGCGGCGCAGACCGCGATGCAGGGCAGCGAGCGACGAAACTCGCGAGGAAATGCGCGCGCGTAAAAATCGGCGATGCGCGCCAGGCCGGTTTGCGAGGAGCGCGCGTAGACTCGCGCGTGCGCACGGGCGACGCTGCGGTTGAGATACTCGAGCAGCGCCGGATCGAAACTGCGCCCTTGGGCGTAGGCGAGGTCGCTGGTGGTGGCGCGGTACAGCCGCCCGAGCTCGAGGATCTCGTCGGTCCCCAGCGCGCGCGCGCCGCGACGCTCCAGGCGCCGCAGCAGCGCGTCGAGGCGCTGCCATGTCGGCGATCGCCGCTCGACAAACGTGCTCTGCGTCAACGCCGGAGGAGTTGGCGCGCGCCGCCCGTCGAACCTTGGGAGCCCGGCTATGGATCGGACACTTGAGGTTCGCACACCCGAAAGCATCGCGTTTAACTACGAGCTCGCGGGATTGGGCAGTCGCTTTCTGGCGCTGACCGTCGATCTGGCGATTCAGATCCTCACGCTGGTCGTGCTCGGCCTCGGCTTGTTGCTGGTGGTCTCGCGTCTTCCGCGCGTCGCCCACGCCGTGGGGGCTGCCGTCGCGCCGGGAAAGCTCGCGGAAAGTGTCGGCCTCGCGGCCGTGATCGCCGTGCTCTTCATGCTGCTGTTCGGCTACTTCATCGTCTTCGAGGCGCTCTGGAACGGCCAGACGCCGGGGAAGAAGTTGCTCGGCCTGCGCGTCGTGCGCGACGGCGGCTATCCCATCGACTTCGGCGCATCGCTGATTCGCAATCTCATCCGTGTCGGCGAGCAGCTGATCGGCTTCTACGCGCTGGCTGCGATCAGCGCACTGATTTCACCGGAGAACAAACGCCTCGGCGATCACGCCGCCGGCACGATCGTCGTGCGCGACGCGCGCCTGGCTTCGCCGCGCTCGCTGACCGAGCCACGGGCCGAGCCGGTTTACGCGCCGACGGCGTATCTCTCGGGCGAAGAGCGCGCGCTCATCAAACGCTTTCTCGACCGGCGCGATGCGTTGAGCGCTGATCGCCGCAAAGAGCTCGCCGCGCAGCTCGCGTTGCGCATCCGCGAACGGATACCGCCCGAGCTATCGCGCCTGGACGACGAGTCGCTGCTCGAACGGCTATAGCGCGTACTGGTGCGCCTTCCACGCGGCATACTGCCGAGGCATGCAGTCATGGCACGGGCGATAACCAGCCGCGATCGCGGTAGACTCGTCGGCGAAAAACACGCGGTTCTTCGCGTACGTCCCTTTGGCTACGTAGATCAGCGCTTTCGGGCAATCGAGACGGCCGTAGATACGATTCTTGCGATGGCCGCCGAGCATGCCTTTGAGGTCGCTTTCATACTGGCGACCATCACGGCCAATTAGTTTATACTGCTTCACAGTGGCACCTAAGCTTGTCGACGGGCGAAGGTT
>JASHPI010000129.1 GCA_030038215.1 Vulcanimicrobiota bacterium
AAAGGTACGCCGATGGACGCCCAGTTGCCGCTCGCTCGAATCATCCTGGCAAGCGCCTCACCGCGGCGCTTGGAGCTTTTGCGCTCGCTCGGCTTGACGGTCGAGGTCGTGGCGAGCGGTTACGAGGAACCAGCTTCGGCATCGCTGACGCCCGAACAACTCGCTTCCCATCACGCGCGCGCCAAGCTCGGCGCGGCACTGGCGCGCGCGATCGGGCCGATCGATGCGCCCTGGGTCGCCGCCGATACGGTGGTCGACCTCGCCGGCGAAGCGCTCGGGAAGCCCCGCGACACCACCGAGGCGGTCGCGATGTTGCACCGCCTTTCGGGGCGCGAGCACCGCGTGCATACCGCGTTTGCGCTGGCTATTCCGGGCCGCTCGGACTGGATCGAGGAGCGCGCGACGACCGGCGTGCGCTTCTATCGGCTCGGGGATGAGGAGATCGTTGCGTACGCAGCCAGTGGCGAGCCGCTCGACAAAGCGGGCGCGTATGGCATCCAGGGGCGCGCAGCGGCCTTGGTCGAGTCGATCGATGGCGACTTTTACACCGTGATGGGCTTTCCGCTGGGGCGCTTCATTCGCACGCTGCGGCGGTTGGGATTCGTGCTTCCGGCGGCGAACTCCGAGCGCGTGGGACCTTCGGGCGACGCCAACACGTTGGAGTTATAGAACATTTTCATATACCGGGACGAGCGCCGAATCTTCGTACTCATTAGCATCATTATCATGGCGGCATTGCTGGCGTTAGTGCAGATCAACGCGCAGCGGACCGGCTCGGTTAGTCCAATTACCACCGCTGCGGCTTCGTTCTTCAGTTTCGCGGAGACCGCGGTTTCGGTGACGCTCGGCGGACTGCGATCGCTCGCAAGCGCGATCGTCGCGCTACCGCAGCTCGAGCGCGACAACGGACGGCTGCGCACCAACAACCGGCAACTGGTCCAGGAGAACGTGCGGCTGCACGAGCTCGCCGCTGCGTATGCATCGGAGGCGGCGGTTCGCCCGGTGGTCGATCTCTATCACGGCATCGAAGCCCGGGTGGTCGGCTTTCCACCCGAGAACGAATCGCGCGCCGTCACGATCAACGCAGGATCCAACGCCGGCGTTCGTCGCGACGACGGCGTGCTCGCCGCCGACGGCGCGGTCGGTCGCGTCGAGTCGGTCGGTCCGTTTTCGAGTGAGGTCGTGCTCGAAACCGATTATACGAGCCGCATACCGGCGGTGGTGCGGCGCGGACGCTGGTGGGGCATCGCGCGCGGAAATCTCACCAGCGTGCTGGTCGAGTACATTCCGCAAGACGCGCCGTTGCGCGTCGGTGACGTCGTCGTGACCGGCGAAGGGCGTTCGTTCCATTCGGGAGTCCCGATCGGCACGGTGACGGCGATCGAGCGCGGCGACGCCACGCTTTATCAAACCGCCATCCTCAAGCCTTCCGTCGATCTCGGTGCCCTCGATCGCGTTGTCGTCGTTCCGAACCCCTAAACCACACGTCGCGCCGTTCGTCGGCCCTGCCTGGTACGTTGCGGCGGCATGGCTTGCATTGGCCGTCCTCGCGCAGGGCACGGTCGTGCACTACCTCGCGATTCGCAACGTCGTTCCGAGCTTCGTTCTGGTGGTCGTGGTCTGGTACGCGATGCGCGTCGACGCGCGCCGGGCGGCGCTTTATGGCCTGGTGGCCGGGCTGTGCGAGGACGCGCTGGCCGCGCAGACCGGCGTGGCGTGGACGATCTCGACGACCGTCAGTGCCGTGATCGCAAGCGTTCTCTCCCGCGGTTTCTTCGCCGACTCGATCCCGCTGGTCGTCGCGGTAACCGCCGGCGTTACGCTGCTCCGCGCGTTGCTCTTTTGGATCGTGATGGCCTTCAACGGCTATCCCCCGGGCTTAGGCGCGATGCACTTTCGCGAGGCGCTCATCGAGGCGCCGCTCAACGTCGCGCTCATTGTGGTGGCCATGCTCGTTGCTCGCCGCGTTGAGATGACGCCGCGATGATCGCGCCGCGCAGCGCGCCGAAGCGGCCGGCGTGGCAGCTACCGGGATGGCGCTTGGGCGGATTCATCGCGATCATCACGCTCTCGCTGTTGGCGTTGCTGGCGCGTCTGATTCAGGTTCAGCTGATCGAGGGTGAACGCTATCGCGCGGAGGCACAGGCCAACCAGATTCGTCTGATTCCGGTGGCCGCGCCGCGAGGAACGATCTACGACCGCAACGATGTCGTGATGGTCCGCAGCCGTCCCTCGTTCGTCGTGGGCTTGATTCCTTCACAAGTGAGTGACGTGCGCGGCGAGCTCGCGACGCTGGCGCGGACGCTCGGCGTGAGCGACCAGCTTTTGTGGTACCGTCTGCTGCACCATCATGGCCTCAACTACCAGAGTTTCGATGAAGTCGTTACCTACGAGCCGTACGGTCCGGTCATTCTGGCGGTCGATCTGCCGGTCGCGCAGGTAGCGCGACTCTCCGAGCTGCTCACCGATCTGCCGGGCGTCGATCTCGAGGTGCAGCCGATTCGCGACTATCCCTACGGCGGGCAAGGCTCGCATTTTCTCGGCTACGTCGGTGCGATCACGCAGTCGGAGTACGAACGTCGCAAACACGAGGGCTACACGCCCAACGACGTCATCGGCAAGGACGGCCTGGAGTACACGTACGATAAGTATCTGCGCGGCGTTCCGGGCGGCGAGCGCGTCGTTGTGGACGCGACCGGCGCGGTTGTTTCGGACGTCAAGCTCTCTTCGCAAGCGGCGATCCCGGGCGACACGCTGGTGACGAACGTCGACTGGCGGCTGCAGGAGATCGTGGAGAGGGCGTTGGCCGACGGCATCCGCAGTTGGGGACACGGGCGCAAGCTCTCGGGCGCGGCCGTCGTCGAGGATCCGTGGACCGGCGGCATCATGGCATTGGCGAGCTATCCCAACTTCAACCCCAACGACTTTGCTGCCGACCGCACATCGCGCGTCACGTTCGACCTCACCGACCCGACGCAACCGCTCTTCAATCGCGCGATCGCGGCGGCGACGCCGACCGGATCGACCTTCAAGATGGTTACCGGCTCGGCGGCGCTGACCGAAGGGGTCGTGCGCGTCGATCAAGTCGTGGACGATACCGGCGGTTGGAACTGCGGGGGCTACTACGCGCGCGACATTGCGGCCGGCGCGCTCGGCGACACCACCTTCGTTCCGGCGCTGGCGGCCTCGAGCGACGGGTACTTCTTCCGCCTGTCGTGGTGGCTGGGCAACCCTCGCCTGCGCAAGTACGCGCTGGCCTTCGGCTTGGACGCGAAGAGCGGCATCGATCTGCCGGGCGAAAACGAGGGCAACTGGCCGACCAACGCGTGGGAGATGCGCGCCTTCGGCGTTCCGATGGAGCCCAGCGATGCCTGTTTCTTGGGCATCGGCCAGGGCGCGATGCAAGCCACGCCGCTGCAGATGGTCAACATCGCCTCGACCGTCATCAATGGCGGCACGCTCTACAAACCGCAGATCGTGCACGCGATCCGCAGTCCCGACGGCCGGACGATCAAGACCTTCGCTCCGCAAGTCATTCGGCGCGTTCCGGTGACGCAGCCGGCATTAGCCGCGGTGCGCGAAGGGATGGCGCGCGTCACCTCAGCCGGCGGTACCGCATACGGCCTCGCGATCGACGGACTTCCGTTCTCGGGGAAGACCGGTACGGCCGAGACCGACGGCGGCAACGGCCCGAATACGACCTGGTTCATCGCGTGGGCGCCGACCGATCACCCCAAGCTCGCGATTGCGGTCTTCGTCGACCGCAGCGGTGGCTACGGCGCCACGGTCGCAGCGCCGATCGCGCGCGAAATACTCGTGAAATACTTTCACAAGAAAGGTTAGCGAACGGGCTTCTTAGTCGAAGGCGAGTAAGTCGAGCGCTTGCGCGATGCGCTGCGCGCGTTCGCCCGGATGGCGGGTGAGGTATCGCTGTACGATGTCGGTCTGTCGCTGATTGGTGAGCGCGTGTGCGGCCGCAAGCGCGACGGCTTCGGATGGATCGCCGAGCGCGTGCTCGAGGATCGGATGCGAACGGTCGCCGTCGAGCGCCGCGACGGCGAAAACCAAATCGCAGCGAGCCGATTCGGAGAGGCCCGCAAACTCGTCCCAGTGTGCGTCGGGACGCAGCTGCGGCGCATCGAGCGCAACGCGGCCGGTCTCTCGGCGGCGCGGCGCGAGCAGCAAGATCAAGCCGATTACCGCCGCTATTGCGACGACGACGATCAGCGCGACCGCTATCGGACCCATACCCTAGCGGTCCGTAGCGCCGCTAATGAGCAGCGACCTGCAACGAGGCGTGGATTGCGTCGAGCGCATCTTCGAGCGCCGCATCGTCGTGCTGCTGCAACGCCTCGATGAATTCGCTGCTTCCCGCGTCGGCTAACGCGTCGAGCTCGTCAACCAAAAGCCCGCGATAACGTGCCCAGGGCGGTATCGCGTCGGGGAGCAAGCGCGCCAACGCGGCCCACGGCAACGCGCTTGCGAGCTCAGCCTCGGGCAGGCGCTCGGCAAGATCGCGCAACTCGCTCGGATCGAAGGTGCCCCGGATGATGGCCGTGGCGGCGAGCGATTGCGATGGAACGCCGCGCGCGGCGCCGGCCTCGTGCACCACGCGTTCGATCGTCGAGCGCAGCGAGGGCGTTTCGATGTCGCGCGGCGCGATCGCATAGCTCGGCAGGCGCAGCTTGATGAACAGCCGGTCGAACTCGTCGCGCAGGACATCGCGCAGCCCGTTGAGCGCGCCGTCATGCGCGTCACCGATTGCATCGGGCAAAAACGCGCGCAACACGAAGAGATGGGTCACCAGCCCGCCGAAGCGCGCCTCGTTCAGAAAACGCAACGTGCGCGCGAGCCGCTCGGAGGTGAATGCCGCCGACGTGCCGGCGCGGTTGGCGAGAATCGTGCCCTCGTAAACTCCCGAATCCTCACCACTCGAGAGACCGTCGCCGGCGCCCGAAGGCAGCTGCGCGAGTAACTGCGCGCCGTTGCCGTCTCCGACCGGCGTCGCCGGCGGCAGCCGCATGAACCGCTCCTCGCCGAGCGCGCGCTGAGCCCCGCTGAACGCGGGACCGACCATTCCGTCGAGACCGAACGGCAAGCCGGGAATCGTGTTGGCGAAGGCCGGGGTCGCGCGCACCTTGAGCTCGGCCGAAACGATCTCGTCGTCGCGTTCGCCGTCGTAGCGCACGTGCGCGATGCGAACGATCGCTTCGCCCGCCGGCAGCTCGTTGTGGACCACGTCGCGCCAGCGTATCGTCGCTTCGACCCCGGGATCGACGTCGTTGAGGACGATCCCGCGCGCGGACGCAAACGGCGCGAGCGCGCCGATGTCGCGGACCGGCACGTCGTTGACGGTGGTCGAGTTGGGAACGTAGATCAGCGTCTCCGGCTGCTCGACGCTCACCTGGACGCGATGCGCGAGGCCGTCGCCGCCGTTGCGCACGTGCAGCGTCCAGTCGACCGTCTCGCCGACGTCGACCGCGTCGAGCGGATCGCTGCGAAACGTTCCAATCGAGAAGTCCGGCTCCGCGGTGGTCGCGATCGTCATCCGCTCCAGCGGCACCGGCAACATCGCGTGCGCGGTGATCACGCCGTCAATCGTCACCGGATACTCCTTGGCGAGGCTGCGCAGCAGCCGCAGTCCAAGGCGTGCCCGCGCGCTCGCACCCGGCGCGATCTCGCCAAAGACGAGCGAAGATTTCTCGCGGATGGCGCCATCGACGCTCTCCAGACGCGCTTCGGGCGAGACGTAGACGCGCAAACGCACGTTGTGCGCGGCGTCGGTCCCCGCGTTCGTCACGACGACGTCGACGTCGGCCAACTGGTTTGGCCGCAGCACCGCATCGTCGGCGAGCTCGAGGCGCGAAGTTTGCGCGCTGAATGACGGATGCGAATCGACGCGCCAAAGCGCTTCGCCGAGCGGCGTTTCGCCGAGCTCGCGCGTGTGCAGGCTTGCGCCCAAGTGAACTTCGCTGCGGTCGGCGTATGGCGTGCGCACCCGAGCCGAAATGGTCAAGCGGCGTGTCGCAAAGGGCTCGAGCGTCCCCAGATCGATCGTGTCGGGCGGACCCAATCCGCTCGATGGGCCGTCGACTTTGAGGCGCGTGCCCTTCTCGAAGACGCGAACGTCTTCGAGCCCGGGATCGATCAGCAAGTGGAGGACGCCGTCGTGCGCAGGCGCGCTGCCGTCGTTGGCGAGTTCGATCGCGGCTTCGAG
>JASHPI010000001.1 GCA_030038215.1 Vulcanimicrobiota bacterium
TGCGCAAATGCAGCGCGTCGAGTGCAGCGCGATGATGCGCGAGAATATCTGTAACGGGAGGCGCCGGTGCGGGCGTCTGCCCGCAGAGTGCGGCAATACCGATCAGCAGCAGCGCGCTACGGCGCAGCGCTGCGATATTTTGCGTAACTTGCCAGGACGTTCTGAACGTAGTTTTGCGTTTCGGCGTATGGTGGTACGCCGCCATATTTCTCGACCGCACCAGGGCCGGCATTGTAGGCCGCAACAGCCAGCCGAACGTCACCGTTGAACCGGTCGAGCAGCTGCCTGATGTATTTGGTTCCACCTGCTACGTTCTGCGCGGGATCGTACGCGTCTGTGACACCCAGTGCGGATGCCGTACCGGGCATCAGTTGCATGAGGCCCTGGGCGCCGACGCTCGAGGTCGCGCTCGCGTTGAATCCCGACTCGTTGGCGATGATCGCCTTGACCAGGGCCGGATCGACCGCCTGGCTTTGCGCGTTCTGGTCGACGAGCGCCTCGAGCTGCGTGGAGGGAATCATCGAGGGTGCATTCAGACCTTCGACGCCGGCGAGGGCCCCAGCACCGGCAACGGCACTTCCTCCATCTTGCGCGTTCATCTCGGCTTGCAAAGCCGCCGCGAAGGAACTCGTGCCGGCATCTGGCCCTTGGACAGGGATGCCGGGTATCTGGATTTGGGTCCCCGATATTTGTTCGATACGCGCGGCGACGGCCGAAAGCTCAGTCGTAATATCCATAGGCTTCTCCCAACATATCGGCGGTTTGGCAGACGGCCTCCAGCGAGGCCGCCGGTGCAACCGGCTCGCGGCCTTGTCGAAGCATCGCTTCAATCGCGGGCTCGAGGGCAACGGCCGTTTGCGTCCCCGCATCGGCGGGTTCAAGTCCAAGTGCTCGCGCGTCCTCACTTCGCTCCAGGGCTCCCAGGGCAGCGCGAACGAGATGCGCCGCCCTCACGTGACTTGGGCAGGCGACGGCATCCATCGTGCGACTCGAACTGCGGAGCACGTCGATCGCCGGAAAGCGCCCGGCATGCGCGAGACGCGGCGAAAGCTGCACGTGTCCGTCTAGGAGCGAGCGCGAACTCTCGCTCACCGGATCGCGATCGTCGCCGTCATTCAACACCGTTGCGATGAGCGTTACCGAACCGCGCTCGAATGCACCGGCGCGCTCGACAAGAGCAGCCATGCGTGCGAACACGCTGGGCGGATAGCCGCCGCGGCCGACACTCTCGCCGGAAGCGGAAGCAATCTCTCGAAGTGCCGCGGCATATCGCGCAAGACTGTCGAGAAGTAACAGCACGTGCAAACCGTGCGAGGCAAGCGCGCACGCTTGTGCCATCGCAATCTCGGCGGCGCGAACGCGTTCTTGTGCGGGCCTGTCGCTGGTAGCGCAGATCACCGTCGTACGTTCGTTGCGATGCGCGATCCAACGCTGTGCTTCGCGGCCCCGCTCGCCCGCCAGACCAATCGCAACGGCATCCGCGCGCGTACCGCGCACGATCGACTCGAGCAGCGTCGTTTTCCCCGCCCCCGGCGCGCCAAAGATACCTACCCGCGCACCGCGTCCGATCGTGAGCAGCGCGTCGATGCACCGCACGCCAGTCCACAATGGCGCAGCGATTGCGCTCCGCTGCGACGGCAACACCGCGGGAGCGTCGATGCGAACGCGAACGCCTTCGATCGGGCCGCTGTCGTCAAGCGGCGAGCCGAATGCGTCGACCGCACGACCGAGCGCTGCCGTTCCAAGCATCAAGCGCGTAGCCGTCACGATACGATTCGCTCAAACAAGCGCTCCAAACGCACGCCTAGGCGCGCATCGATAGAGCCGCTGCGCAGCTGAATCTCGGCATCGCCCGGCCGCAGCTGCAGGTCGCCAACGACCGGCACGTCGAGCGTGCACTGAGCGAGATCGCGTGGATGCACGCGAACCGCGACCGGCGGCTCTGCAAACACATGTCGCTTGCGGGCTTCCTCGACGATCCTCGAGATGTCGGCGGGCGCAAGCTGCAGTTCGCGCCCGACGATATCGATCGCAATTTCGCGCAAGAGCATCGACAGCGTGCGATCGAGCGCATCATCCAGCATCGCACGAAACCGGCGTACGCGCGCGCACACGTCATCTTCGAGATCGTCGGGCATCGCCGCCGACGCGGGCTCCCGATCGCCGGGGACTTCCGGTTCCGTTTGCATTTCGACGGACGGCTCGATTGGTGTTCGGCCATCCAGAAACCATTGACGAAGCGGGACGAATCCGTCAGGCATGATGCTCCAAAATCTCATCGATGCTCGGCACGACCGGCGCGTGCGCGCGCTGCATCCGCCGAACGATCGCTTCGCGTTCGTGAGACGGATAAAGTTCCAGTACGGCCGCGGCAGTCGCGGCAGGCAAGGCGCTGATGATCGCGGCTGCGGCGTGGGGTGGCTCACCTTCGAGCGCGCCCCGGACGCGGGCGGGAGCGTATCCGGAAACCATCGCGGAGGTGCGCGCGACGGCGTCTCGTTCGATCGCCGACTTCGCCACCGCGGCAATGCCCGGCATCGCGTAACGCCCGAACGCAAGCAAGCCGGCGACGATTGCAAGCGCCGGCAAGAGCGGTACGATCGCGCCGTAGAGCAGGAACCACGCGTCGCGCTTTTGCTGCACGTCGCGATGAAATTCCACCGCTTGAACGGTGAGTTCGTCACCGCGGCGCGGGTCGAATCCAACGGTTGCGGCAGCGAGATCGTGCACCTGCGCGAGGTCCGCGACACGCGATGCGTCGACAAACACGGCCGTCGAAATACGGGCAATCGAACCGGAATCAGCGTGGGCAACCGTTTCGTGCGTATCGCTTCCGCGATCGTCTTGTTCGGCGCTTTTTGAGTATTGCTTGCCACTGCCGCGATAGGTCTCGCTTTGCGTCGAACGCGCGATCGGACCGCCATTGACCGGCGTGCGCCGCGTGTCGCGTTCTTCGGACGTAACGCTCGCGTACTCGGCGTGGACGCGCACGATCGTCGCACCCGCACCGAGTGCTTGATCGAGCGCGCTTTGCAGCGCGTTTTGCAGTGCGCCGGCATCGTTGCCGTCGGAACCGTCGTCGCCGAGCGCGACTCCTCGGTCGTCGAGAATCGTGACATCGTGTGGTTCCAGGCCCGCCACCGAGGCGGCGACGAAGCGGCGTATACCGGCTACGGCATCGTGCGAAAGCGAAGCACCGGGATGCAGCCGCAGGCGCACGCTTGCAGTTGCGGGCCGATCGCTCTGATCCGAGAACTCCGCGTGCTCGGCGGGAGCCACAATCACGCGCGCGTCGTCAACGCCGTTCACGCTGCGCAGTGCGACTTCGATATCGCCTGCCAAACCGTTGCGCGTCTGCGCGTCGATCACGGCCTGCGGTGTCAGCGCGCCGACGGCCGCGAGCACCTCTCCGCTCGTTTCCACGTGCTCGTGCGGCACGCCGGCCAGCGAGAGGCGCAGCAGCAGATCGTTTCGCCGGCCGGCATCGACGACGACGTTATCGGCAGTCGGCGTAAATGGCACGTTCCACGATGCGAGCTGCTCTTGCACTTCGGCTAATTGCTCGGAGTGCAGCGGCTGCGCAAAGAGCGCAACGCGATCGGGACGTGCGACCGTGGCGGCAACAATCGCGAATACGGCGAGCAAGGCTACACCGGCGATCGCAGCCAGGCGCGCCGGACCGGACAGAGCGCGCAGCCGTGCAAGAGCCGAATTGAGCGCGAGCATTAGATCTGCAGATTCATCAACGTTTGTACGGCCTGCGCAGCGCGCTGCGCGGCTGCTGTTGCAACCGAGAGCGCGACGTCTGCCTCGGCGCGCCCATACATCGCATCCTGCAACGATCCGTTTCCACGTGCGTAGGCATCCTCGGCCTGCGTTGCGTGCGAAAGTACGTCACCGATGGCGTCGAGGGTCCGAGCGAAATCGGAACCGTCCGCCGGCTGCGCGGAGGCTGCGGGCGCCGCATCGGGTTGCAACAATTCAACCCTCACGACAGACGCCCCATGTCGATCGTGCGTTCCTCGAGCGTTTTCCCGACATCAAAAAGCGATGCATCACTCTCGTAAGCACGCGATGCGTTCATTACTGCGATCATCTCGGTGATGACGTCAACGTTGGTGCCGCGCTCCTCCCGAGCCCCAGTGAATTGTACGAGCGCACCATCGCCATCGTCGGCAACATGAAACTGCGGAATCAACCGGGGGTACTGAGCGTTTGGGCCGGCCGCTTCGGCCGCCGCGACGTTACGCGCTTCAACGTCGAGCGCCGCACGCTGTGCATCCATCGA
>JASHPI010000130.1 GCA_030038215.1 Vulcanimicrobiota bacterium
CAGGAACATCTTGCGCAAGTTCTCGACCTGGGCGTCTTCCTTCGATTGATACGGAATCCGCGTGAGCTTGGTCACGCCGTCGACCAAGCGCGCGACCTCGTCGCCGAACTGCTTGGCTACCTGCTCGCTGGTGATCGAGGTGTCTTCGACGACGTCGTGGAGCAGCGCGGCGGCAATCGTCTGATGGTCCATCTCCAGCTCGGCCAGAATGCCCGCGACTGAGAGCGGGTGCTCGATATACGACTCGCCCGAGGCGCGCCGCTGGCCTTGGTGGGCAGCGTCGGCGAGTGAGTAGACGCGCATCAGCCACTCCGTGTCGGCGGAGGGGTCGTAAAGCCGAACTCGCTCGATGAGCTCCTGGATCGTCATGGGTTCCAGGTATTATAGCGCGTTAGGGGCTGGGCGGCGAACTCGGGGGCGCGGTGACGGTTTCGACGTCGAGGCGATTCTTGAAGAAGATCGTCGCGATCTTACCCTGAGGGTCCAGCGCCAGCCAGAGATAGATGTTGCCGTCGGCGCAACGCATCTGATAGATGTAGCCGCGGGCGCCGGGCGGGAAACTCGGATCGATCCAGGGGCCGATAAAGACCACCTCGGTGAGCGCGCCGAGTTGCCCGAGGGCATGCGAGGTATCGGAGATCTTCGCGTCGTTGAGCTTGTCCAAGACCTGCTGGGCGTAGAGGCTCTTGTTGATGACGCCGGCTTGCCACTGCACGAACTGCTGGGTCGCGAGCTTGGTCATCGCCGGATCCGCGATCGGCGTGGGCGTCGGCGACGGGGTCGGCGTGGCGCGCGGGCGCGCGGGTGCCGGTGCGGCGAGCGCCCCAAGCAACGCGACGAGCGCGATCGCGCCGGCGGCGGAACGCGGCTTCATTAGTACGTCACGAAGGCCACGACGTCGGTACCCGCGAGTGCCTCGCGTCCGCGTAGCGCCGAAAGCTCGACCAGGAAGGCAAAGGCTTCAACCTTCGCGCCCAGCCGTTCCAGGAGCCGGCGCGTCGCCGCGGCCGTGCCGCCGGTCGCGAGAAGATCGTCGACCACCAAAACCCGGTCGCCGTCGGAGAGTGCGTCGGCGTGGATCTCGAGCGAGTTGGTCCCGTATTCGAGCGTGTATTCCTCGGTCAGCTTGTCGTGCGGAAGCTTGCCGGGCTTGCGAACCGGTATGAATCCGGCATCGATTGCATAGGCGATCGGGGCGCCGAGAATGTATCCGCGCGCCTCGATGGCGACCACGTGATCGATGGACCGCCCCTTGAACTGGTCGACGAAGAGGTCGATCGTGCGTCGAAAGCCTTGCTTATCTTTCAACAACGGGGTAATGTCACGGAAAAGGATCCCGGGAATCGGAAAGTCCGGGATTGCTCGAATCAGGCCTTCGATCTCCACGAGGAACGTGGGTTACAGTCGGGAGGTCGGATGGCCTGCAAGAAAGGATCGAACATGAAGCACCCGCGAGCTCTCGCGGCAGTCATGACGGCGGCACTTGCCGCGAGTACGGTCGCTCCGGCCCTTGCCAACGGCGGCGGAAGCACGAACACCATCCTGCTGATCACCGGCGTTACGGCCGCGTCCATCCCACTCGTCGTCAACTACAACCATAAGGTGCGGGCAAAGCGCGAGGAAGAGCAAGAAGTCGATCGGCGTCAAGACGCCTACCGCGACTGGTTCTACCACAAGTACGGCTACTATCCGACCTACGATCAGTTCCGGCAGTGGTACGTACAAACATACAACACCAATCCGTAGCGCCACGCCGGCCCACTTAGGTAGCTCACGCGCCGAGCCGTTTGAGCGCGAATGGCTCGGCGTTCTCTTTGGCGATTCCTCGTCGCGCCGGCTGCTGTTGGCGATCGCGCTCTCCATCGCCCTGCACGAGATGCTTGCCGGGCTCGTCCCAACGTCGCTCGCGCGCACGAACTCCCCGCTCGAAATCGTCGCGCACGCGCGAATGCTGCGGATCGTTAGGCGTGCGCTCGCGACGCCGGCTCCGCATCGGGTCGTCGTCAGGCATCTGCTCGTTTTGACGCCGATTCGGACGCACGTGCTTGCGAGCGCGCCCACGGCACGCGGTACCCATCGCACGCGCACGGCGCCGGGAGCTGCAGCACCGAAGCCGCCCGCCTTCACCAACTCGAAGCCGATTTGGGACGTCGCGGCGGCCGGCACCAGCGCCGGCGCGGGCGTTAGTCAGAGCGGGAACGCCGCCGGCGCCGGCGGTACGTCAGGCGCGAGCACGAGCGGCAACGGTGCCGCTGGCGGCAATGAACCCTGCGGTTACGTTGACTTCTCGGATCCCCACGGCTCCCATTTCGATCCGCAGACGCGCGGGTTCTGGGTCGACATTCGGATGACCGTGCATTTCGCGGACGGAACGTCGCAGTCGACGCTGCTCGATTATCCTTGGTACTATCCGAGCGAAGCCGCCAATCCGTGGTCGCAGGCAAATCTGCGCGACCCGAACTTTCTGCCGCGCTTTCAGGCGCCCCCGGCTGCGAAGGCCGCGGGTGAGCCGCCATTGGTGCAGTACGTCATCGCGCACAGCACCTCCGACGGCCTCACGTTATTGAACGATTGCCCGCCGGCGACGCCCCCCTCCTAGAGCACGGTATCGGGACTGACGGCGAGCGGCCAATCACCTGCGCCGAGCGAGATATTGGTCTTCAGCGAAAGGCCGTTCGGGTAGGCCAGCTGCTGAATCACGAAGCCGACCGAAATGACATCGACGCTGACGTAGAGCTGCTCTTCATTCTTGGCGAGTGCGAGTGAATACGGCGAGCCCGCGCTGACGGTGATCTGCTTCGATGGGCTGGTCTGGCCCGCCGGAAAGAGATCGATGGTCGCTGCCGAGGTATCGACCAGGATGATGTTTCCCGAGCGATCGACCTCGATCGCGCCGGGAGAACCGATGCTAAGACCGAGATTGGTGCCGTTGCTGGAGCCGGGAGCGAACTCGAAGACGCCGGCCGCCGTCGAAACGTAGAGATCATCCGAAGAGTCGATCGCCAGATACTCGGGGGCGCTCGACATCGGGATCGTCACCGAGGGCGCGGTCTGACCTTTCGGATACTCGGTAACGGTATCGTTGCCGACGTTGGCGCAGTAGACGGTGCCCTTTGAATCGACGACGATGCCGGTCGGATTGGCAATATCCTCGCTGATCGTGAAACGCGGCGAGGTCTTTCCGGATGCGTATTCGGTGATCGTATCGTTGCCGAGGTTCGTGACCCACAGGTTGTGCGAGCCGTCAACGAAGAGCTGCTCGGGCTCGTTGATGCCGTCGGCGATCTTGCCCACTTCCTTGGGCACGGCAGCTTCTTTGTAGATCGTGACCGTGCTGGTGCTGAAGTTGCCCCAATAGAGAAGGCGCCGAGCGGTCTTGGCCTCGGGCGAGAGCCAACCGCGCGCCTGCGGCGTGGTGCCGGCCGGCCGCGCGAATCCATCGGCCATCTTGCGCATCATCGCAGATGAGCCGGGTGCGACGGCCGGCGCATTCGATGCCGAACAACCGGCGACGAGTGCAGCGAACACCGAGAGGAGCACGCCGCGGCGCGCGGAGGTACCGAGCGAGCAGATCAACGTGCTTCGGTTAGAGCGCGTTGTCGGGACTGACGGCGATCGGCCAGTCGCCCACGCCGGTCGTGAGCTTGCTCGTAATCGTCGTGCCATTCGGGTAATCGAGCTGCTGCACGGTGAAGGCGCCGTTGGCCGTGTTGTCCGCGCTGATATAGAGCTTCTTCTCGCTCTTGCTGAGCGAGAGCGCGAACGGATCTTCCCCGGTATCGGGGATCACTTTCGACGGACTGGATTGGCCGGGCGGAAAGACGTCGATGCTCAACGCGGAGCTGTCGTCGACGAGAATGATGTCGCCTGACTTGTCGACCTCGATGGCGCCTGGAGAACCGATCGAGAGGTCAAGCTCGGTGCCGCTCGTGGATCCCGGCGCAAACTCCCAAACGCCAAGACCCGTTGAAACGTAGAGGTTATCCGAAGAATCGGTCGCCAGGTACTCGGGCGCAGTCGAGATCGGAATCGTCAGCGAGGGTGACGTTTCACCCTTTGGATAGACGGTGACGGTATCGGTGGCGACATTGGCGCAGTAGACGGTGCCTTCCGCATCGACGGTTAAGCCGGTCGGGCTCGAGACGCCGTCGGTGATCGTGGTGGTGGGCGACGTCGCGCCGCGCGCGTATTCGGTGATCGACTCGCTGCCGATGTTCGTGACCCACAGGTTGTTCGAGCCGTCGACGAAGAGCCGCTCGGGCTCGTCGATGCCGTCGGTGATCGTCCCGACTTCCTTTGGGTTGACGCCGATTTTCTTGTAGACGTAGATGGTGCTACTGCCAAAATTGCCCCAGTAGAAAACGTCCCTGCTGTGCTTGGCTTCGGGCAACATCCAACCGTGCGCGTGATTCGGCGCGGCGGAGCGGCGCACAAATCCATTAGCGAGCTTGCGCTCCATCGCCGCGCTTTGGTGCTGGGCATTCGATTGCCCGGCGGCCGCACCGGGTGCGAGGCCCGGAGTGTTCGAAGCCGAGCAACCGGCGGCCATCGCGGCAAGCAGCGAAAAAAGCGCCCCACGGCGCACGAAATTAGCATCAGAGCAGATCAACGTGCGAACCTCCAATTTTACAGAAGCGAACGCCAACCGATTAGCCGCGACCTTCCCTCGTCCTTCCGGGCCAGCATCGCTCGCTCACTCAGGCGAGCAATAACGGCACTTAGGCCTGGCTACGGACCTCGTGAACGCGCATCGGATAGAGCACGGCGATGCCGAGGATCGCGGCAACGATGTTGAAGATTGCCGCGACGCTCAGCGCGGCGGTCCAGTTTCCCGTCATCGCGGTGAGGACGCTTGCCAGCGGGACGATGAGCGCTGCGGTTCCCTTGGCGGTGTAGAGCATCCCGTAGTTGGTCGTCGCGTAGCGCTGGCCGAAGTGGTCGCGCGTGGTCGCCGGGAAGATGCTGAAAATTTCGCCCCACGCGAAGAAGACCAGGCCGGAGAGGAGCACGAACGCGACCGGGCTCGTGCCGAACTTCATGAGCGCGATGATGCCGAGTCCTTCCAGCATGAAGGCGACGAACATCGTCAGCTCCCGCCCGACCCGATCCGAGATCCACCCCAGCACCGGACGCGTGATCCCGTTCATGACGTTGTTGAGCGAGAGCGCGAACGTCAGCGTGGGGAGCGTGATGCCCAAGAGCGTCACCGGAACGTTGCCGATGCCGAAGTCCTTCGTAATCGGTCCGAGCTGCGCGACCGCCATCAAACCGCCGGCGCCGACCAGGACGAACATCACGTACATGACCCAGAAGACCGGCGAACGCAACGTCTCGGCCGGCGTGTAATCGCGCACGTTCTGCAGCGTCCGCGGCTTGAGCGTTTCGGCCGCGCCGGTGCGCGGCGGCGTCACCAGGAAGAGCGCGGCGAGGATGACGATTAGACCTTGCAGCACGCCGAAGACGAGGAACGTCGCTTGAAAACCATGCGAGGCGACCATCTTGGTCAACGGAATGACCGTGAGCGCGGCACCGGCGCCGAATCCGGCCGCGGTCAGTCCGGCGGCGAGTCCACGGCGTCCGGCAAACCATTTCACCGCGTTGCCGATGCAGGTCCCATAGACGATGCCGGCCCCGATGCCCGCGACGATCCCGCCCAGATACAGCATGGCGAGCGAGGTTGCGTGCGAGTTGATGATCCAAGCGACGCCGGCGAAGACGCCGCCGGCCATGACCATAATGCGCGGTCCGTAGCGGTCGACGAGCGCGGCTTCAAATGGAACGAGCCACGTCTCGACCAGCACGAAGAGCGTAAACGAGACTTGGATCGCCGCCAGCGACCAACCCATCTGTGCGTGGATCGGGTTGACGAAAACGGTCCAGCCGTATTGGAGGTTCGCGATCATCGCCATGCAGACGATGCCGGCAACCAGCTGCACCCAAGGATTTCGCAGGCCTCGAAACTCTTGCGGGGGGGCCGTCGTCGGCGCAGCCGTCGACTGAGAGACCGTCGTCTGAGACATTGTCTACCTCCTTCGGCGGCCTAGCGCCGCAAGCTAATCCATATCGTCTTCTTATCCGTGTAGTTGTCGAGCGCGGTTTCGCCCAGGTCGCGCCCCATGCCCGAATCGCCGCCCAGACCGCCCCACGGCAAACGCGTGTCGCTTTGACCGTACGTGTTCACCCAGACCGTTCCGGCGTGCAGCCGGTTCGCCAAGCTATGCGCGCGCCCGATGTCCTTCGTCCAGAGGCCGGCCGCGAGGCTGAACGGCGAATCGTTGGCGATGCGCACGGCTTCGTCTTCATCTTTGAATCTGATGACCGCCGCGACCGGGCCGAAGATCTCCTCGCGCGCGATCTTCATTGAATTTTCGACCTCGGTGAAGACCGTCGGCGGCAGGAAATATCCCTTGCGCGCGACGCGCTCGCCGCCGACGCGCAAGTTCGCGCCCTCGCGCTTACCCGCGTCGATGTACCCGGTGATCGTGTCGAGCTGTTTCTGCGAGATGATCGGGCCCATGTACGTCTTCTCGTCCTGCGGATCGCCGACGACGATCGTCTTCGAACGCTCGATCATCCGCTCGCAGAACTCGTCGTAGATCGGCTTCTGCACCAGCACGCGCGAGCCGGCCGAGCAGACCTGACCGGCGTTGAAAAAGATGCCGGCCGCCGAGCCTTTGACCGCCGCGTCGATGTCGGCATCGTCGAAGATGAGGTTGGGAGACTTTCCGCCGAGTTCGAGCGTCAACCGCGTGATGAACGGCGCCGCGGCCTCCATGATGGCTTTCCCGACCGGCGGCGAGCCGGTGAATGAGATCTTGTCCACGTCGGGATTGCGCACCAGCGACATGCCGGCATCCACACCGGGTCCCGGCAGAATGTTGAGCACGCCTTCGGGCACGCCGGCCTCGAGTGCGAGCCGGCCGAGCAACAGCGCGGTCAGCGGCGTCTCGCTGGCGGGCTTGAGCACCATCGTGCAGCCGCAGGCCAGCGCCGGCGCGATCTTCCACATCGAGTTCATCAACGGAAAGTTCCAGGGAACGATCGCCGCCACGACGCCGACCGGAACCCGCGCGACGTAGGTGTGCGCGTCCGGGCGAACCGGAACGACGTCACCGGTGATCTTGTCGGGCCATCCGGCGTAGTATTCGATGCAGTCAAGCGCTGCCGGATAGTCTTGACGGCGAACCGACGCGATCGGCTTCCCGCCGTCGAGGGATTCGACCGCGACGATCTCATCTTGGTGCTTGCGAATCGCATCCGCGAAGCGGACCAGGATGCGCGCGCGCTCCGATGCCCGCATCTTTCCCCATGGGCCTTCTTCCAGCGCCCTGCGCGCCGCCTTGACGGCGCGATCGGCATCCGCCCGAGCGGCTTGCGCGACCTGCGCGATCACCTCTTCGGTCGCCGGATTTCGGGTCGCGAACGTCGCGCCTGACGCGGCGTCCACGAACGCCCCGCCGATCAGCAGCTTCGTCTCCGGAAGTTGTACGGAACGCGGTGACGCGGTAACGGTCATCTAAACCACCCCTTCTTTACGCAGACGCTCGACCTGCTCGGTATCGTAACCGAGAACTTCCTCGAGAACGGAATCGGTATGTTCGCCCAGCAACGGCGCGCGCCGGTATTCGACCGGAGAATCGGAGAGGCCGAGCGGCGACCCGATCGTGTAATAGAGACCCCGCTGCGGATGCTCGACGGCGGCAATCACGCCGCGGGCGCGCAGTGACTCGTCTTCCAGCAACTCCTTCATGTCGAGGATCGGACCGCACGGAACCTCGATCGCGTTGCAGCGCGCGAGCACCTGGTACTTGGTGTGCCGGCTCGTCCACGCCTCGATGATCGAAAAAACCTCGTCGAGGATCGCGACGCGCGCTTCGGGCGTCGCGTACTTCGGATCGGTGACCAGCTCCGGCCGCCCAATCTCGTTGCAGAGTGCCTCCCAAATTTGCGGCTGAATGATGAGATAGACGTAGTCGTTCTCGCCGCCCGGCGCGCAGCGCAGCGCCGCGCCCGGATGTCCCCCGCCCGATGCATTTCCCGATCGGGGAACGATGCCGTCGAACTGCTTGTTGGGGTACTCGCGCAACGGCCCGTGCGCCAGGCGCTGTTGATCGCGCATCTTGACTCGGCACAAGTTCAAGACGGCATCCTGCATCGCGCAGATCACGCGCTGCCCTTGTCCGGTGTGCACGTCACGCTGATAGAGCGCCGCCAGGATCGCCGCGACGGTGTGCACGCCCGTGCCGGAGTCGCCGATCTGGGCGCCGGTCACGGTGGGCGGCCCGTCTTCAAATCCGGTCGCACTCATCGAACCGCCCATCGCCTGCGCGATCGGCTCGTAGGCTTTCGTTTCGGCGAATCGGCCCGGACCGAAACCCTTGATCGAGGCGTAAACGATCCGCGGATTGAGCTCGTGGATCTTCTCCCAGGTAAACCCTTGGCGGTCCAACACGCCCGGCCCAAAGTTCTCGACGAGCACGTCGCAGTGCTTGATGAGCGCCGTAAAGATCTCGCGCCCTTGCGGCGTCTTCGTATTGAGCGTGAGGCTGCGCTTGTTCCCGTTGAGCATCGTGAAGTAGAGGCTGTCGGCGTCGGGAATGTCGCGGAGCTGCTGACGCGTGATGTCACCGCGTCCGGGAAGCTCGACCTTGATCACGTCGGCCCCGAGCCAGGCCAGAATCTGCGTGCAGGACGGACCGGCTTGCACGTGCGTCATGTCGAGGACGCGGACTCCGTCGAGCGCTTGTGCCATCTCTTACTCCTCCCCTACTTGTACATCGTTTGGTTTTCGGTCCCGGGCGCGTACGCGTCGGGATCGAGCCAAACGTTGACGATCGCACAGGTGCCCGAGGCGCGGGCGCGCTCGAGCGCGGGGCGGATTTGGCTCGGCTCGCGGACCGCTTCGCCGTAGATGCCGAGCATATCCGCGAACTTTTCGAAGTTGACGTCGCCGAGATAGTTGCCGACCTCGCCGCGCTCCTTGCCGTACTTTTGAATCTGACCGCAGCGGATCTGATTCATATACGAGTTGTTCCCGACGATCGCGATGTATGGGAGGTTGAAGCGCATCGCCGTCTGCAT
>JASHPI010000131.1 GCA_030038215.1 Vulcanimicrobiota bacterium
GTCGCGCGCTACGAGCCCGGCGCCAAGGGCAAAGGCGAGCCGATCATGCGAAAGATCATGGCGTGGATGCCGTCGTACGCGGCGGTGCACGTGACCGGCGTGCGCACGCCCGACGGACGCGAAACCGAAGGCTGGTTCGTCGCGGCGCCGCTGCTGGCCGAGCAGATGCTCGAGTTTCCGCGCGAGGAGGTCTACGAGCGCATCCTGCGCGCGATCGAGATCGGCGCGCAGCTGGGCGCGCAGATCGCGGGCCTGGGTGCGTTTACTGGCGTGGTCGGCGACGCCGGAATCACGATCAACGAACGCGCGCCGATACCGGTGACGACCGGCAACTCGCTGACGATCGCGAGCGGCGTCGCCAGCCTCTTTCGCGCCACGCAGGAGATGGGCATCGAGCCCGCCTCCTCGACCGCGGCGGTGATCGGCGCGACCGGCTCGATCGGCGCGGCTTGCGTGCAGCTGATCGCGCCGAAGGTAGCGCGCCTCATTCTCGTCGCGCGCAACGAAACGCGGTTGCGCAAGCTGCACGAACAGCTCGCCGGCCGTTTGGAGTGCGACCTCTCGTATACGACCGATATTCGCGCCGCGGTGCGCGCCTCGCAGCTCGTGCTCACCGCGACCACTTCGACGCAAGACGTGATCGAGCCGGCGGATCTGCAGACCGGCGCGGCGGTCTGCGAGCTGTCGCTGCCGCACGACGTGGGCCGGCGCGTTGCGCAGGAGCGCCCCGACGTCCTGGTCGTCGAGGGCGGCAACATGCTGGTTCCGGGAACGCCGCGTTTCGAACGCGTGCGCGAACCGGGAACCGACTTCGATTTAAATCTGCCGCCGCGCACGGCGCTGGCTTGCATGAGCGAGACGATGGTGCTCGCGCTCGAGGGGCGCATCGAGCCGTATACACTGGGCCGCGGGATCGACGTCGAGAAGGTGATCGAAATCGAGGCGATGGCCACGCGGTGCGGCTTTGCGCTGGGCGGCATGCGCGCCTTCGACGCCGCGATCACGCCCGAGCAGATCGCCGCCACCCGCTCGGCCGCGGCTGCTCGCCAGGTGACCGCATGAAGCGCGTGGTTTCGGTTTCGCTGGGATCGAGCACGCGCGACCATCACGCGCGCGCGACGCTGATGGGCGAAGAGTTCGACATCTCGCGCGTCGGCACCGACGGCAAGCTCGATGCAGCGATCGCGATGGTGCGCTCGCTCGACGGCGAGGTCGACGCCATCGGTCTGGGCGGCATCGACGTCTACCTCTACGCCGGGCGCCACCGCTATGCGCTGCGCGACGGACTGCGCCTGCTCGAAGCCGCCAAGGTGACGCCGATCGTGGATGGGAGCGGCCTCAAGAACACGCTCGAACGCAACGCGGTGCGCTACATGCGCGAGGAGCTGGGCATCGATCTGCGCGGCAAACAGGTCCTGATGGTGAGCGCGCTGGATCGCTTCGGCATGGCGCAAGCGCTGGTCGAGGCCGGCGCCGACGTGCTCTTCGGTGATTTCATCTTTGCGCTCGACAAGGATATGCCGGTCCGCGGCCTGCACGAGTTCGAAGAGCTGGCCCAGAAGTATCTTCCCGACGCCTGTAAGCTGCCGTTTCAATTCTTCTATCCAACCGGCAAAAAGCAAGAGAAGCCGCCCGAACCCAAGTATCCGCAGTACTACGAGAACGCGGAGATCATCGCCGGCGACTTTCACTTCATGCGCCAGTTCATGCCCGCGCGTCTCGATGGAAAGATCGTCTTGACCAACACGGTCACGCAGGCCAACATCGATGAGCTCGCCGCGCGAGGCGTCACGACGCTGATCACCACCACGCCCGAGATCGCGGGGCGTTCGTTCGGCACCAACGTCATCGAGGCGGCGCTCCTGGCGCTGCTCGGCAAAACGTGGAGCGACGTGACGGCCGACGACTACGAGCGCGTGATGGCGGAGCTAAAGATAGAGCCGCGCGTCGTGAGCCTGGGGTGACCTTCCTGCCGGGTTAAAGGAGCCGCGCCCCGGGTATATTCACTCCCGTTCGCGCGTCCCGTAAGGGCAGGAGGCGTTCGAGCGGTCTCCTGAGAACAAACCGCGCCAGCGTTCGGAAGGGCGCATCGCACTCTGCGGGGTCCTCGCCATGAGGAACCCCTCTGTGAGGGTCTATAGCTTGAACGACAAAGAGATTGTGCTCACCCCTGAGGGCCTGTCGAAGCTCGAACAAGAGCTCGACGAGCTCAAGAGCGTCCATCGCCGCGAGGTCAACGACCGGATTCGCCAAGCCAAAGAGTACGGCGATCTCAGCGAAAACGCGGAGTATGAAGACGCCAAGCAGGAGCAAGCTTTTATCGAAGGGCGGATCCTCAAGCTGGAGGCGATGATTCGCAATGCACGCATCATCGACGAATCGGAGTATGCCGCCGATGAAGTGCATTTGGGAGCGGTCGTGAAGGTCAAGGACCTCAAGAGCAACGACAGCTACGAGTTTTCGATCGTCGGCTCGGCCGAAGCCGATCCACCGAATCGGCGCATCTCCAACGAATCGCCGCTCGGCCGCGCGCTGATCGGCCACAAGAAAGGCACCACCGTCGACGTCGCCACGCCGCGCGGGCTCGCCAAATATAGGATCGAGTCGATCAAGCGCAGCACGCCGAAGAAGGCCGCCAAGAAAGCCTCGTAATTGGACGAACTCGGCAAGACCGAAGCAGCACTCGTAGCGGCCAGACGTGAAAATCTGGCCGCTTTGCGTTCGCGGGGCAGCGACCCGTTCGCGCAGACGCGCTATGACGTCGACGCAAGTGCCGACGAGCTGCTGGCGCGCTACGGTTTTCTCGAGCCGGGCCAAGCGGCAGCGGCCGAGGACTGGAGGCTGGCCGGGCGCCTCCTCTCCAAGCGCACGATGGGCAAGACGATCTTCGCTGATCTGGCCGACCGGACCGGCGCGCTGCAGCTCTACGTTCGCAAGGACGAGGTCGGCGAGAACGCCTTCGCCGATTGGAGCGATCTCGAGCGGGGCGATCTGATCGGCGTACGCGGTTACATGTTTCGCTCGAAGATGGGCGAGCTGACGCTGCACGTCAGCGCCTTTACGGTGCTCGCCAAAGCGCTGATGCCGCTGCCCGATAAATGGCACGGCTTGCAAGACGTCGAGAAGCGCTACCGCCAGCGGTACATCGACTTGATCGTCAACCCCGACGCGCGCGACGTGATGGTCATGCGCAGCCGCTTGATTGCGGAGATGCGCCGCTTCATCGACGGATGGGGCTTCTACGAGGTCGAGACGCCGACGCTGTTGCACCCCGCCGGCGGGGCGGCGGCGCGTCCCTTCGCCACACACTGCAACGCGCTGGATCAAATCATGCAGCTGCGCATCGCGACCGAGCTGAACCTCAAGCGTTTGATCGTCGGCGGGATGGAGCGCGTCTACGAAATCGGCCGCATCTTCCGCAACGAAGGCATCGACCGCACGCACAATCCCGAGTTCACGATGCTCGAGCTCTACGCGGCGTATTGGGACGTCAACGACATGCTCGCGTTCAACGAAGCGCTGATCGTGCACCTGGTTTCGGTTGCCACCGACGGCGGCACCGATCTGCCGCACGGCGAGACGACGATCTCCTTTGCGCCGCCGTTCGCGCGCATCGAGTATCTCGATGCCATGGCGCAGTTCAGCGAAGGAAGGTACGCGCGCGCGCGCTTGCTGGATCCCGCCGGCGCCGCCGCGATTCTGCGCGAGCTGGAGTTGCCCGAATCGCCGTCGCACGGTCACGCGCTCGACAAGATCTTCGAACGCGTCGTCGAGCCGCGGCTGGTCGCGCCGACCTTCGTGACCGGCTATCCGGTCGTGATCTCGCCGTTGGCCAAGCGTCGCGCGGGCGATCCCGAGCTGGTGGACCGCTATGAGCTCTTCAGCGCCAACATGGAGATCTCGAATGCCTTTACCGAGCTGAACGATCCGCTCGACCAGCGCGTGCGTTTCGATGCGCAGCTGGCGGAGCGTCGTGCGGGCAACGAGGAGATCCCCGAGCCCGATTGGGATTTCGTGCGCGCGCTCGAATACGGTATGCCGCCCACGGCCGGCATCGGAATCGGCGTCGACCGGCTGATCATGCTGCTCACCAACCAACGCTCGATCCGCGACGTCCTCGCCTTTCCGCTCCAACGCCAGCACGGCTGAGGTGGCGCAACCCGCGCAAACGACGCTGCGGCTGACCGTCGAATACGACGGCACCGATTTCAGCGGCTTTCAGTGGCAGCCGGCGGTCCGCACCGTCGCGAGCGTGCTGGAAGCCGCGCTCACGCGCATCCTCGCGCAGCCGATCAAGGTAACCGGTGCCGGACGCACCGACGCCGGCGTGCATGCCTGCGGCCAGGTCGTCTCGCTCGCGACGGCGAGCGCCTTCCCGTTCGAGCGGATGGCGCAGGCCTTGAACAGCGTGCTGCCGGCGGATCTCTCGGTGCGCGAGGCCGCGGTGGTCGAGCCCGGCTTTTCGGCCCGCTTCGCGGCGCGCGAGCGCAGCTACGTCTACGTCGTCCTCAACCGGCGGGCGCGCAGCGCCCTCGCGGCCCGCTATGCCGCTCACGCGGCCGAGCCGCTCGACCTAGAGGCCATGCGCGCGGCGGCCGCGCTGCTGGTGGGCGAGCGCGATTTCCGTTCGTTCTGCGGGACGCCGCCCGAGGCCGGCGGCACGGTCCGCACGGTGCGCCGGCTGACGGTCGACCGGGGGGACGCGTGGGTTCGGGTCGCGATCGCCGCCGACGGCTTCCTCCATCACATGGTCCGCGCCATCGTCGGGACGCTGCTGGAATGCGGGCGCGGCCGGCGGGCGCCCGAGCAGGTGGCTGCAATTCTAGCGGCCCGCGACCGCTCGGCGGCCGGGGTCAATGCCCCGCCCTGCGGCCTCTACTTCGCGGGCGCGAAGTTTGCCGACGGCTACGACTCCTTTGCCGAGCCGCCGATCCTAGGCGGGCGGTCGATTCCTGCGCTTGACGGGGCGCGGGCTTTCCCGTAGGATACCTTGGTTGTGCGCACCTACCAGCAGAAGACGTCTGAGACGAAGCATGATTGGTATGTCGTTGATGCCGCCGGGCAACGCCTCGGCGTGCTCGCGGTGCGCATCGCGCGCGCCCTTTCGGGCAAGCACAAGGCCACCCAAACGCCGCACATCGACGACGGCGACCACGTGATCGTCGTCAATGCCGAAAAGGTCGAATTGGGCGGCAAAAAGTGGGAGCAGAAGCTCTACTACCGTCACAGCAACTATCCCGGCGGGCTGAAAGTGCAGACCGCGCGCGAGATCAACGAAAAGCATCCGCAACGCCTGATCGAGAAGGCGGTTCGCGGGATGCTTCCGAGCAACCGCATGCGCGACGCGCAACTGCGCCGCCTGGCCGTCTACGTCGGCGCGGAGCATCCGCACACCGCGCAAGATCCGCAACCGCTCGCTTAGCGAACATCCTTTAGGAGTATTCTTGGAAGAGTCGATCGATATCGTTCAAGCCACCGGCCGCCGCAAGCGCGCGATCGCGCGCGTCAAGCTCAGCCTCGGTCAGGGCGTGATTACCGTTAACGACAAACCGGTCGATGAGTACTTCCCGCGTCCCCAACTCTTGCAGATCGTCCGCCAACCCCTTGAAGCCACGCACAGCCTGTCGCGCTTCGACGTGTGGGTCAAAGCCGAAGGCGGCGGCGTGACCGGACAGGCCGGCGCCGTGCGTCACGGCATCGCGCGCGCGTTGTTGGCGATCGACGAATCGCTCAAGGAGACGCTGCGCAAGAACGGTTTCCTCACCCGCGATCCTCGCGAAAAAGAATCGAAGAAGTACGGACGCAAACGCGCTCGCAAGCGCTTCCAGTACAGTAAACGCTAGACTCGTCGCGTCGCGCGCCCTTCGAGCGCTGATTATCGCGCTCGGTGCCTGCGCATTAGCGTGGCAACCGAGTGCGTCCTGGATCGAACGCGCTTACGCCAACGGCGGCTATCCCGTCTGGCAACACATCGCGTTCGCGATGACCGATCCGCTTCCGTGGTCGCTCGGCGATTTCGCGGCCTTGGCCGGCGTGGCGGTGCTCGTTTGGCGCGTCGTCGTCTTCGCGCGAGCGCCGCGGCGTACGTGGGCCTCGGTTGCGTGGCTGCTCTTCGACTGCGCCGCGGTCGCGGCGTTCTACGTGATTTGGTTTTATGTGAGCTGGGGGTGGAACTACTCGCGCGCGCCGCTCGAGACGCGCATGCAGTTCGATCCGGCGCGCGTCACGCCGCCGGCGGCGGTGTTGCTGCGCCGGCGCGCGATGACGGAGATGAACGCGCTGGCGGCGCCGGCGCACGCCGAAGCGGTGCGGCCGCTCGATTTGGAGGACTTGTACGCAGCCTGGCTGCCGGCCGTGCAGCGCGCCGGCAATAGCTGGACGCCGCACGTCGGCGAGGCCAAGCCGACCATCGCCGATCCGTTCATGATGGCCAACGGCACGAGCGGCTTCATCAATCCGCTGACGCTCAACGTGGCGTTGGCCTCGGATCTGTTGTGGTTCGAGCGGCCCTTCGACTTGGCGCACGAGTGGAGCCACGCCGCGGCCTACGCGCGCGAGGACGAAGCCAACTACCTCGCGATCGTCACGTGCATTCGGTCGCCGAATCCGGTGCTGCAGTATTCGGGTTGGTTCGAGCTCTTTCTCTATCTGCCGCAGGAGCGGCACTACGCGCGCCGCGAGTTCGTGCCGCTGGTCTGGCGCGATTTCGCGGCACTGCGCGAACGCGACGCCCGGCACATCAACGTGCTCATCGCCCATTGGTCGTGGCGCACCTATAACGTCTATCTCAAGAGCAATCGCATTGCGTCGGGGATCGAGAACTACGACGAGGTGACGCGGTTGATGCTGGGGATTCCGCGAGACGCCGGCGGCTTACCGATCGCGCGATAAAAAGAACAGGGACCTCGCTTTTGAGGTCCCTGCGTTGTTGTTCGCCGATTAGCGATTAGTGGATGCGGTGGCGTCCGGGCGACTGCGACTTCTTGGGCGCAGGCGCGCCTCCGCCGCCGGCGGGATGCGACTGTCCTTGCGGCGGACGAGCCGGCGAATGCGCCTGCGGATGGGCATTCGGCGGGCCGACCGGTCGCGTCGCCGGGTGACTCGCCGGACGGTTCGGCCGGGCCGCGGGCTGCGGGTTGTGCGTCTGCGGACGGTTCGCCGGATGGGCGGCGGCGTTACTCCCGCCGGCCGGGCGCGCCGTCGCATGGCTTGCCGTTCCCTGGTGGCTCGAGGTTGCCGGCTTGCTCGCCGTTGCCGGCTTG
>JASHPI010000012.1 GCA_030038215.1 Vulcanimicrobiota bacterium
TCCATGAGTTGTTGCTTGACACGATCGGGTTGCGCGTCGGGTTTGTCCATCTTGTTTATCGCGACGACGATCGGAACGGCCGCCGCCTTGACGTGCGCGATCGCTTCCTTTGTTTGCGGCATGACGCCATCGTCCGCTGCGACCACGAGGATCGCAACGTCGGTAACCTTTGCGCCGCGCGCGCGCATCGCGGTGAACGCTTCGTGGCCGGGCGTATCGATGAAGGTGATCTTGCGATCGTTCTTCTCGACCGTATACGCACCGATCTTCTGCGTAATGCCGCCCGCTTCGCCCGCAGCGACGTTGGCACTGCGAATCTTGTCGAGCAGCGACGTCTTTCCGTGATCGACGTGTCCAAGCACGGTGACGACCGGCGGACGCGCCGTCATCATCTCCGGCTTGTCTTCTTCTTGCTCGACGGTGACTTCTTCGCCGGCTTCTTTGACAACCGCGTTGAAGCCGAACTTCTTCGCAACCGAGATCGCGACGTCGCTCGGAATGTTTTGGTTGATCGTCGCCATCGTGCCCATCTTGATGAGCTCGGTGATAACGTCTTTGATCGGAACGATCATTGACGTCGCCAGTTCCTGAACCGTCAGCAAGTCGGGAATCTCGATCGTTTCGAGAGCGCGCGCAGGCGCGGCGGGCGCAGCATCGGCGCCGCCCTTCTTCTTACGCTGCCGCTCTTTTTCGAGCAGCAGTTCTTTCTCGCGGTCCTTTTTCGCGGCGGCCTTGTCCTCATGGCTGCGCGGGCGGTCGCCGGGACGCCCGGCCGACGGCGCGGGCGCGTCGGTTGCCGACGGCGGTACGCCGGGTCGCGGGCCCATCGGGCGCGCGCCTGGAGCGAGCGGTCGGAAGGGGCCGTTGCCCGCGGGACGACGCTGGCCTGGAGGGGTCAGCGGGCCGTTGCCTCGAGGCGCGGGTGCGACCGGACCTTTGCCACCTTGTCCGGGTAATGCTTGACCGGGCCGTGGCGCAACGCCGGGGCGCCCGGGAACGCCGGTCGATGGGCCTGGCGAAGCCGAAGCCGTGGTCGTTGGCGGCGGGGGACGGCGTGCAATGGAGGACTGACCGTGCGGCACAGGCTGTAACCGCGGGATCGGGCCTTCGGGAGTGGCAGGTCGCGGCGGTCGTGGACCATTAAGCGGCGGGGGCACCGGATGTTCGGTCACGGCCGCGGCCGCCGGCGCTTCCGGGCTGACCGGTGGCGCCGCTGGCTTCGAGGCGGGAGATGCGGGCTTGGTACGCGGCGCGGACGTCGGGCCGACGGGACGCAAGCGCGGAACCGGCGCTGCCGGCGCCTCGGGCTTTGGCGCTGCGGCCGGGGGCGCCACCGCGCTCGAGGTTGCCTTGGGAGTCGCCGCGGGCGCAGCCGTTGCGGCACTCGCGGCCTTGGCAGGCGCCTTTGGGGCCGGAGCGGGCTTGAGGACGCTGCGAACCAGGTCCGCGATGTTTTCGGGAACGACGCTAAGCTGATTCTTCGCTTCGAAAACGCCACCTAAGCGCTCGTTGAAGAGCGCGATCAGCTCTTTCGAAGTGAGCCCCACCTCTTTGGCGAGCTCGAAAATACGTACTTTACTACCGGTCGTGTTTGCTGCCATGTATCCCCATTGTGGGTCGCACCCTCAATGGGGGCCCCACGGTTTGAAGAGTCGCGCGAGACCCCAAACCCGTGAGCCGGGGATCTCGCTATCGCTTCAAAGTTGCGCCCTCTTAGACGAGAGCATTATCGTTATTGCGCATTAAAGTGTTCCATCGTTCACCGAACTACTTATTAAACCACATTCTGCGGCTGCCGTTGCAAGACCCGGGTAGCGCTTGTTCTTCGCGCAGCGCCGCCCGCACGCCGCCGAGCAGAGGTAGGCACCGCGCCCGGGCTGTCGTTTGCCGCCCTCCGGGTCGGCAACCCACCCGGACGGCACCCTTACGAACCTCACGAGACCCGACTGCGCAAATTGCTGCCGGCACCCCACGCACGTCCGAAGCGGTTCTCTTTTACTCGCCGAGCCGCTCGCGGCGGAACTCCTCGAGTTTCCGAATCAGCTCTTCGTCGACGGAGGCAGCCGCAGCGGGCTCTTCCTCGGCCTCCGCTTCTACTGCTTCTTGTTCGACCACTTGCACGCCACCGGCGCGTTCCGCGCGCTCGGCGAGATAGCGTTCGCGCGCCTCGTCGGCCTCGCTTTCGCTCGCGATGTCCAGACGCCATCCGGTCAGACGCGCCGCGAGACGGACGTTCTGCCCATCGCGGCCGATCGCAAGCGAGAGTTGATAGTCGGGAACGACGACAAGCGCAACGCCGTCGTCTTCAAACAGCTCGGCGCTGATCACCTTGGCCGGGGCAAGGGCGAGCATGATGAACGTCTGCGGATCGGCGTCGTAGCGAATCACGTCGATCTTCTCGCCGCGCAAGTTGTCGGAGACATTCGCAATGCGGCTCGACTTGGGTCCAAGGCATGCGCCGATGGGATCGACCTCGGCGCGCAAGCTCCGCACCGCAACCTTCGAACGGCTGCCGGCTTCGCGCGCGATCGCCATGATCTCGACGACGCCGTCGGCTATTTCCGGAACTTCCAGCTCGAGCAATCGTTGCACTAGGCCTTCGGCCGAGCGCGAAAGGACGACCTGCGGCCCCTTGGGCGACTTGCGGACGTCGAGTACGTACGCGCGAATGAAATCATTGATGCGGAACGTCTCGCCGGGCACTTGTTCGGAGAGCGGTAGAATCGCCACGTCACGTCCCTCGAGCAGCACGTACATATTGCGCTGCTCGTAGCGCTGCACCGTTCCGGTCACGAGATCGTTCAACTTGCGCGCATACTTGTTGTACACCGTATCGCGCTCGGCCTCACGAATGCGTTGCACGATGACCTGCTTGGCCGTCTGCGCCGCGATGCGCCCGAACTCTTTGGGCGTCACTTCTTCGTCGTAGAAATCACCCGGCTGGTACGGTTCCCCGGCCTCTTTCATCGAGATCTCGAGTTTGGGATCTTCGACATGCTCGACTACGGCGCGACGATGGTACACGCGATACTCGCCGGTTTGACGGTCGACGATGACGATCGCGTTTGCTTCGCTCCCGTAGTGCCGCTTGTACGCGGTAAGCAATGCTGCTTCGAGCGCCTCGAGTAACATCTCAAACGGAATGTTGCGTTCCTTAGAGATGAATTGGAGGACGTCGATGAGTTTTTCGTCAGCTGCTTGTTCTGCCATGTGCTTTCCGTTCACGTTTGTCACGTTGAAGATCCGCGCGAGGATCGTATTCGAGATGTGCTGATTTGATCGTCGCGATCGGAAGCGGAAGTTCGCCGTTAGCGGTCGCAAGAATCACCGTTTCGCCGCGCAGTCCGACCAGCGTTCCGCGATGCGTTTTGCCGCCGGCAATCGAGAGCGATGTCACGATCCGCACGCTCTTGCCGGCAAAGCGTTCGTAGTCGTTTGGCCGCATCAAAGGACGTTCGAGTCCGGCCGATTCGACCTCGAGTGAATATGGCTGATCGAGCGATTCGAGCGCGCCGTTGATGCGCGCGGCGATTCGCTCGCATGTTGCCAGATCGACGCCGCCATCTTTGTCGATCGTGACGGTCAATTCCGTCGACCCGCGACGCGTGCGTGCTGCGTGCGTAACGATTTCTACGCCCGTCGACGCTCGCTCGTGCGCGATCGCATCGATCGTGCGTTGGAACGCGTCAGTCAATGCCGACACCGCTTGGCCCCTCTACAACAACGAAGCGCGGGACCTGCCCACGCTTACTCGATCAAACCGCCCATTATCGTACCGAAAATGACGACGGGCCGCAAGCCCACGTGGCTTGAGCGGCCCCCCGTACTCTTAGAGTCCGATGCGAACGGTCCGCGCGTGCCCGGATACGTCCGGCTGCGTCGGCGCGTTTGCACCGCTATTGCGCGCGTTCGCTAGGCCGACTGGCCCGGTGGATCCTGTAGTTCCAAGAACCACCCTCCTCCTAAACGGCGATGTGGCATCAAGCTGATGCCTCTTTATTCTAGTGCCGGAAAAGTCGCACCTCAAGCGGGAATCGTAACGGTTACGGCGACGGAGTTGCCTGCTGACCGAAAGGCACCAACTCGTGCTCGGTGCACGAGGTGCTCGCGTGCTCCTCGACGATCGGCGGCAGCGTTCCGCCCGGCGCACCGCCTACGGAAACGGCGATCCCGCCGGAAACGGGATGCGCCATCGTTCCTTCTGCAAATCCCGGTTGTGACGAATGCGGATAACGCAACATCCAACCTTCGCAGACGAGGGCGGGGCCGTCGCGACGCAGGCTTGTCACCCACATCTTGATCTTAGCTTCGCCGCCCGAGCCGCGTTCCTCGAAAATGTATTTCGTTTGCGCGAGCACTGCTGGCGGCGGCGTCGGCTCCATCGCCTCGTTCAGCGCGACGTGTTCGACGACGTGCATTTGCGTCGGGTTCACCGGATTATGCGGGAGCAACGCGCGCAGTTTCGCATTGATGTCGATTGCGTTGCTATGACCGGCAGCGGTCGTTGCCCGCGGCGCGGGGCTTGGCGTCGGAGGAACTTCAACCGCTCGAGCTGCTTGTTTGGTAGAGACGCCGACGTTCCCGGGACGCGGTCCAGGTGAGCTTTGACCCTTGGGTGCCGGTGTCGCCACAACCCCGGCCGTCGTTGCGAGCTTTACGGCCTGCGTCGGGCTTGGGCTGGGAACGCCCGTCGTTTGCGCAGGCGTCGCGCTCGGGCGGGTAACGGGTCGCGGCGACGACGTCGGCGCAGCCGTGGCACGCGCGATGACGGGCGCGACCGTCGGAGCCGTGGTCGGGGGCGCAGTCGGTGCGGGAGTTGCCGGCTTTAACGTTGGAGCAGCGGTCGGAGCAGGCGGCCGCAACGTGGGCTTGGCGGTCGGCGCGGTTGTCGGAACCGGAGTCGGCGCAGCCGTCGGAGGGATCTTCACGGCGACGGCCTGCGTGTCGATCGATGGAACTGCGGTCGGGACGGCGGGCAGTTCGTTTTGCGGGTTCGGTTCGTAGACCGGAGTCGTCGGTTGTGGATTCGGCTGTGCCGAGGCTTGCGGCACCGGCGTTGGATTTGGCGGCGCCGATGGATTGAATTGCGAGAGCTCTTGATGCTGCGGCGGCTGCGGCCGGCTCTCGGGCCGAACCAGCGGAGCATGTTGCACG
>JASHPI010000132.1 GCA_030038215.1 Vulcanimicrobiota bacterium
CGCCGCTTGCCGGCGTGCAAGTGGAAGCCGTCTCGCCTTCGGAGACCAGAACCGCGACAACGGACTCGGGCGGTCGCTTTATCTTCCTTGCGCTCGCCCCGGATACGTATACGGTCAACCTCTCGAAAGAGGGGTTTGAGAGCATTTCCTATCCCGGCAACGTTGTCTTTGCCGACCAAAACCAGCAAGTCTCTTACACGATGCAGAAGGCGCTGCGGACGATCGCGCACGTGACGGCGCAGTCGGCCGGCGCGCTGGTGAAGTCCGGCGTGGGCAGCGACCTCTATAGCGTCAACTCAGCCCAGGCGGCCGCCGCGCGGTCGCTAGGCGGTGGCGGCAACCTCAACAATACCTATTCGGCCATGGCCTCGGTCCCGGGGGTTCAGACGTCGCAGGGCGGCATCGGCTGGGATTACAACGCCGCGTACGTTCGCGGACAGAACTCGTACTACACCGCGTACGAGTACGACGGCATTCCGGTCAACCGCGCCTTCGACAACTACAACTCCTCGACCGAATCGAGCTTAGGCCTCCAGGAGCTGCAGGTCTATACCGGTGGCGGTCCGTCGTCGGTCGCATCGGCCGGCACGGCCGGCTTCATCAACCAGGTCATCAAGACCGGCACCTTCCCCGGCTACGCCGAGGCGAATCTCGGAGTCGCGTCTCCGAGCTACTACCACCAGGCCTCGGTCGAGGTCGGCGGCTCGACGCCCGATCGTACTTTCAGCTACTACGCCGGGTTCAGCGGATACAACCAGGCCTACCGCTTTTTGGATAACAGCAACGGCTCCGGGTTCATGACTCCCGGGGGCTTCTACTCCGGAAACACGGTCGGATATGCGATCGGCTACGGCTTCGGCAGCGACCAAGTCCTGGCCGTCGGTCCGACCTGTCTGATCGGCACCTGCCAGGGCGTCAAGCCCGTCTGCCCGCTCGTTGGAGCGACGTGGTCGGCGCCGGCACAGGGGTGCTGGCAGTTCTACAACGGCCTCGCCGGCGATCCATCGTTCGTCAGCGACCGTGAGAGCGTCATCAACCTGCACTACGGCATTCCAAAGAAGAACGGGCTACGCGACGACATCCAGATTCTTTGGAGCGGGTCCTCGCTCAATAACTACGGGTACCAGAGCATCGACGACCAAGGGCCCGGCAACAACCAGTTCGTCTATTCGCTCTTCGGCACCGAAGCGCACGCGCCGACCTGCGGACCCGAGACGCTCGGGCCTGGCCTGACCGTTACCGGCTGTTCCAGCAGCGGCCAAATCGTCTCCCTGCTGCCGTTCGGCGTGGTCTGCGGCAAGACGCCGGCGACAGATCCATTCCTCGGCTGCGCGCCGACCTACCAGGCCTACGGCGATAACGTCGCATACGACCTTCCGTTCGGTACGGCGATTGCCAGAAGCGCGACCTCGATCAAGGCGCCCGGCGTCTACATGGCGCCCAACACGCCAGCACACGACTTCGAGGGCCCAATACAAACCGATAACAACAACCTCGACGTCAATCAGAACGACACCGGCATCGCCAAGTTCCAGTACACGTACGCGCTGAGCCAGTCGGCCTATCTACGCGCGTACGCCTATAGCTTCTACTCCAACTGGTTCGAGACGAGCCCGACCTACGGCGCCGCCGGCGAAGCGGAGCTCACGCCGTCGTTCACCGACGCAGACTACGAACTGAACGCGCACACCGCGGGCGGCGCGCTCGACTTCCAGGATCAAGTCAACGACCAGAACCTCGTAGCGCTCAACGGCAACTACACGACCTCGAGCGTGCTCCGCTGGAACAACAGCTCGGCGTTTTCGGGCTGCCTCGGCGCGTGCGAGGGCGGCTCGCCGATCGGCTACATGTCGTTCAAGAACGGCAAGTACGAGTGCTACGATCCAACCAAAGGCACGTCGCAGGCGTGTCTGAACTCCAGCTATTACAGCGTCGCAGATGGCACCACCGTATCCCCGACCTGGGTCGCCTTTGCCCAAAGCGGTCCCTCCGGATTCGCTCCGTCGGGAACGCCGGCGACAAACAACGGCGCTACCTGGGATACGCTTTGGAATGGCAACGCGACCGGATCGCTCAACACCGTTACCCCGAAGTTCACCAACGCGTCGCTGAGCGATCAGTTCCGTCCCAACGATAAGATCCTGATCAACGGCGCGATCCGCTACGACAACTTCACCTACGACCTGCCCGACTCGGCGACGCCGGCGACGGAGTTCTACGCCATGCAAACGGCGAACTACACCTGCGTCCAGCCGTCCACGAGCTCGGTCTTTCTCACGCCGCTGGCGCCCGGTGAGGCGCCGCCGGCCGCGGCGCAGTTCATCGACGGCAACTGCAACGCCGGCGTCAGTGCGCTGACGAAGACCAAGGCCACCGGCTGGGTGCACCCCAACGGAACGGTCCAGGACGGCGTTCAGGCGCCGAACTTCACCGCCGCCTCGCCGTCTTCGTACACGCTCAACTACTGGGAGCCGCGCTTCTCGGCGACCTACACCCAATCGCCCGACACCGTCTGGCGCGTCTCGGCCGGCCGCTTCACGCAGCCGCCGATCTCGGCCTCGGTGCAGTACCTGAGCGCCTCGGGCAACGAGAGCTCGGTTTGGAACAACACGATGGCGTTGGGCTATTATTCGCCCTTCCATCCGATTCCAGGCATCTCATCGGCGCAGTACGATGGCTCGCTCGAGCACCACTTCCGCGGCACCGACATGAGCTTCAAGATCACGCCGTTCTACACGTGGGTCAACGACTGGCAACAGCAGACCTTCATCGGAGCGGGTTTCGTGACGCAAGTTCCGGTCGGCGTCAATCGCAACTACGGCGCGGAGTTCCAGTTCAACAAGGGTGACTTCACCCGCGACGGCTGGTCCGGCCAGTTCTCCTTCACGTACACCAACGCGAAGATCCAGTTCCAGAACGTGCCGACGCTGGGTTCGGGCTTCATCCCCAACCAGACGACCTCGCTCAACGAGGCGATCGCGCAGTACAACGCCCTGACCAAAGCGGGCGGCGGCAGCCCCTGTTATCAGGACCAAAAAGCCGTATCGTGCTCGACGCCCAACGGCAAGATCGCAGCCGGCTACGACACCATCCAGAATCCCTACTACAACCAGCCCGAACAAGGGCTGCTGGATCCGAACGGCTGGTACAACCCCTACTCGACGGCGATCGCGCCCAACGAGTATGGGTTCTTGACCAGCTACATCTCGCCGTATGTGACCTCGATCTTGGTCAACTATCGTCACGATAAGCTGGCGATCACGCCCAGTCTCGGGTTCCAGACCGGCGGCTACTATGGCAGCCCGCTGGATACCGAAGGCGTCGACCCGCGCACCTGCGTGTTGAACTCGGCGGGGAGCGGCATTACGAAGCTCTCGCCGAAGACCAATCCGCTGCAGTGCAACTACCTGACGACCACCGGTCCAGGTCTGGGGACCTTCTCGTACCTCTACATCCCCAACCCGCAAACCGGCTCGTACCTGTTTGACAACTACGAGAATCCCGGACTCCTGGTCGGGAATCTCGAAGTCTCGTACGACGTTAATCCGCGGATCAAGCTGACTGTACTGGCAGCCAACCTCTTCCACACGTGCTTCGGCGGTACGTCGGCACCGTGGACGTCGTACTACTCGCCAGGGCCGAACATCTGCGGATACGCACCGGCCGGTGGCTCACTTAACAGCACGCTCTATCCGAGCAACTTCTACAACGGCACCGGCATCAACGACTTCGCGGCCAACAAGGCTCGTACACCGGCGAACTTCCAGCAGAGCTATCTCCCGAGCACGGCGTACAACGGCGCGATCGGCGCCTTCCCGCCGCCGCTCAACGTCTACTTCGAAGCGGCGGTGAAGATCTAAGGATCGCATCAACGCGTTGACGTAGATACGTCAAACCGAGCGGGGCTCCCAACGGGGCCCCGCTCTTCATTTATAGGAAGGCTGCCGCGGCGCCGAGAATTCCAACGCGTGCCGAAGAATCCGAGTCTGCAAGCTTGTCTGCTGCTCTTTGCCGGCTTGCTCCCCATCCCGGCGCTCGCCGCGACGCCGCCGACGCCCTCGCCCCCGCCCGAAATCTACCACGTCGTCACCAGCGCGATCTGCGCGCGGCTGCACGATCACGTGGAGCCGGCGGTCGCGATGATTCTGCAGAACGATCAAACGATCGCTAA
>JASHPI010000013.1 GCA_030038215.1 Vulcanimicrobiota bacterium
TCTCGGCGGCGATTGCGTCAGGCGGCGAGGTCGCGCAGGCGCGCAGCGAAACCGGAAACGTTGCGCTCGAGCAGGGTCTGGCGATCGTCCAGAGCTTGCTCGACGCGAGCCGGCTGGCGCCGCGCGACCTCGACCGGCTCGCGGTGGGAATCGGGCCGGGCGGCTTCACCGGCTTGCGCATCGCCATCACCTACGCAAAGACGCTCGCGCAGGCATGGGAACGCCCGCTCGTGCCGGTCACCTCATTCGATCTGCTCGAGTTCGGCCGGCAATTCGAGCGCGTTCTGACGGTCGTGGTCGGCCGGCCGGGCGTTATCTCGGCTCGTTACCGGTGCGGCGAGGAGATTCGCCGCGCCTCGGGTGAGCCCGGGGACGTGCTCGGGGCGGTGCTGCCGGCTGGCTCGGAAGGCGCGCTCGATGTGGTAGCCGCGCCGAAGGACGTGCTGCGCGCACTTGCCGAACGCGCTCTCATCGTGCGCACCTTCGAGCCCCTCGTGACGCCGGCGGCTGCCGCAGCCGCCTTGGCTGCGGCGTTGCGCACGCCGCCGGGCAGTCTGCACGAGGTGCGCGCCGATTACGGCGAGCTCCCTGCGGTCAAGAGAATCACGACGTGAGAATGGAGCTCGAGCGGCCGCGCGATCCCGAGCGGCCGGAGCGCTTCGCAATCGCCCCCATGGCGACCGGCGACATTGCAGCGGTGGCCCGCATCGAGCGAGCGTGCTTCACGACGATCTGGCCGTCGGACGCATTCTACAATGAGTTGAGCAGCAACAAGCTGGCGCATTATTTCGTCGGACGCGTCGGAGATCGGATCGTCGCATACGGCGGTGTATGGGTGATTTTAGAAGACTCGCACATCACGACGCTGGCCGTCGATCCTGCCTACCGCGGCCGCCGCTTCGGCGAGACCTTATTGTTGCGTCTGATCGATGAGGCAATCGAACGCGGCGCAGCCTGGATCACGCTCGAGGTACGCGAAAGCAACACCGTCGCGCAGCAGCTTTATCGCAAGTACGGATTTACCACGGTGACCATGCGTCACGGATACTACAGCGACGATAACGAGAGTGCGTTGATCATGTGGGCCGGCAGCCTTAAGAGCGAGCTCTACCACAACCGGCTGAGCGTTTTGCGCCGGCGTTTCGAATCTTGACCGGCGAGGCCTTCATCGAGCTGCTGCAGCGTCTCCGCGCGCACTTGGGACAAGAGCGTCGCTACGCGCACAGCGTCCGCGTTGCGCGCTGCGCGGAGCTGCTTGCGCAGCGGCACGCAATCGACACGGGCAAGGCGCGCCTGGCGGGACTGCTTCACGATCTCGCGCGGCTCTACTCCTCGACGGAGCTCATCGCGCAAAGCGAAGCGCGAGGGATGCCGATCGCAGCCTACGAGCGGGACCACCCTACGCTGCTGCACGCGCGTCTCGGTGCGGTCCTTGCGCGCGAGAGTTTCGGCGTGCGAGATCCGGAGGTTCTCTCGGCGATCGAGAAGCACACCACCGCAGCGGCCGAGATGTCGCCGCTTGACGAGTGCGTCTATCTGGCCGACTCGCTCGAGCCCGGACGCGACTTTCCCGAGCGCGACGCGCTTTGGACGCTGGCTCTGCGCGATCTCGCAGCGGCCATGCGTGAGGTTTTGCTCCTGACGTTCGCACGTCTGGCGCGCAAGGGGCAGCCCGCGGCGCCGCCCTCGTTAGCCGCAGCTCGTCGATTCGGTCTGACCTGGCCACAGGCACCCGAGGAGGTGCGCGCATCCGCGAGTTGATCGACATCGTCCGCGAAAGCGCGCTCGACAAGAAGGGCGAATCCTTCACCGCGCTCGACGTGAGTGGGCGCACGATCTTGGCCGACACGTTCGCGATCGTCAGCGGACGCTCGAAGATCCAGACCCGCGCGATCGCCGACGCCATCGTCGCGGCCGTCGAGAAGGACGGTTACGAGGTGGCGCGGGTCGAAGGATACGCCGATGGAACGTGGATCCTCATCGACCTGGGAAACGTCATCGCGCACGTCTTCACGCCCGAGCAGCGAACCTTCTACAACCTGGAGCGGCTGTGGTCTTTGCCCAGTGCTGCGCAGGCGGGCAGCTCGTGAAGGGGAGGCCGACGCATCAAACGCGCGCCGCCCGCGCGCGCCGCGAGTTCCTCAAGCGCCTCGGCGTGTGGATCTTCATCCTGTTCTTCGCGCTGAGCGTCGCCGGAGGCCTGATCATCGTGACCACCTCGCTCCGAAACCCATGAGATACGAATAACGATGGAAACCGCAATCGAACGGAACTCCTCCGAACTGCACGCTCGCTACGTCTTGACGCCCTGGCTCGCACAAGGCGGCCGCAAACCTCCGGTGATCGTGCGCGGCGAAGGCTCGCAGCTGTACGACGACCGCGGTCGCCGTTATCTCGATCTTTCCGCCGGTCTCGTTGCCGTCAATCTCGGGCACGCGCATCCGGCGCTGGTCGCGGCGATCGGCGAGCAGGCGGCGCGCGTGGCCTATGTCGCGCCGAGTCTCGCCAACGACAAGCGCGCCGAACTCGCTCGAGCAATCGTGGATCTGGCACCCTGGCCGGACGGCGGACGCGTCTTCTTCACAGCCGGCGGCGGCGAGGCGAACGAAGATGCGCTCAAGTTTGCACGCACGTTGACCGGGCGCCACAAGGTGCTCACCGCGTATCGCTCGTTCCACGGCTCCGCCCCGGGCGCGGGGACGCTGAGCGGCGAGAACCGGCGTTGGCCGAATGAACCGGGAATCCCGGGCATCGTGCGCTTCTTCGCGCCCTTTCCTTATCGTAGCCCGTTTCACACGCGCGATGCGCGCGAAGAAGTCGAGCGCGCCATCGCGCATCTCGAGGAGATCGTTACCTACGAAGGACGCGACCGCATCGCGGCGCTGCTGATCGAGCCGGTCGTCGGCTCGAACGGCGTGATCGTCTATCCGCCAGGGTATCTTGCACGCGTGCGCGAGCTCACCGAGCGCTATGGAATCCTGCTGATCTTCGATGAAGTGATGACCGGATTCGGCCGCACCGGCGAAGCCTTCGCGGCGCAGACTTACGGCGTGACGCCGGACCTTATCACGTTTGCCAAGGGCGTGACCTCATCGTACGTTCCGCTAGGCGGCGTTGCCGTTCGCGAGTCGCTGGCTGCCTACTTCGACGATCATCCGCTGCCGAGCGGGCATACGTTCAGCGGTCACCCGCTCGCGATGGCTGCCGGCGTCGCCGCCCTCGCCGCTTACCGCGACGAGCGGCTGTTCGAACGCGCCGGCCAGATCGAGGGCTGGCTACGGGATCGTCTGGATCGCTTGCAACGCCGGCACGCGTTGATCGGCGAGACGCGCGGCGTTGGCGCCTTCTTCGGAGTGGAGCTCGTCGCCGATCGCGAAACGCGCGCGCCGCTCGTCGCGTGGCAGGGGACGCAATCGCTGCAGTCCTTCTTCGACGACTTGCTCGCGCACGGTCTCTACGTTCTCGGCCGTTACAACGTCGCCATCATCGCGCCGCCATTGACGATCGCTCCCGAGGAGCTCGACGAGGCATTCGAGATTCTGGATGGCGCGCTCGAACGTCTGGCGCGCGCACGGGCGTGATGCAGCTGCCGGTCCGCGACAAGGCGACGCGCGAAGTGATCGGGGAGGTTCCGGTCGCCACCCGCGATGAGGTTGCGCGTGCCGTCGACGCCGCGCGGACGGCCTTCGATTCCTGGTCGCGGGTGCCCGTCGTGGAGCGTGCCCGCGCATTGTTCCGTTACGCCGACGCGCTCGAGCGGCATAAGGAAGAGCTCGCGATCTCCGTCTCGCGCGAGAACGGCAAGACGCTCGCCGACGCGCGCGGCGAAGTGCGCCGCGGCATTGAAGCCGTCGAATTTGCCTGCAGCATGCCGTCCTTGATGATGGGCGACGCCTTGCCCGACGTGGCAAGCGGGATCGATTCAGTCTCGATGCGCTATCCGCTGGGTGTCTGCGCCGGAATCACGCCTTTTAACTTTCCGGCGATGATCCCGCTTTGGATGTTTCCGATCGCGATCGCGGCGGGGAACACCTTCGTCTTAAAGCCCTCGCCACAGACGCCGCTGACCTCGCAAGCGCTCCTTTCGATCGCGCACGCATCCGGCTTCCCCGAAGGAATCCTCGCGGTCGTGCACGGTGAAGCCCCGACGGCCGAGGCGTTGATCGATCATCCCGACGTCGCCGCCATCTCGTTCGTCGGCTCGTCGAACGCCGCGCGAGCCGTGCAGGCGCGCGCCGTAGGCGCGCACAAGCGCGTTCAAGCGCTTGGCGGCGCAAAGAACTATCTGATCGTCATGCCCGATGCCGTAACGCAGAGCACGTGCGACGCGTTGATCGCGTCGGCGTTCGGCGGCGCGGGGCAACGCTGTCTGGCGGGCTCGGTCGTGATTGCGGTCGGCTCGTCCGGAGATCGGCTAGCGCCCCTGCTGGTCGAGGCTGCAGGATCGCTCCGGCTAGGTCGCGGTGTCGACGATGGCGTCGGGATGGGGCCGGTCGTCAGCGACGCGGCCATCGAGCGCATCGGCGGTTACGTGGAGCGAGCGCGCGCCGCCGGCGCGCAACTCTTGCTCGACGGCGGCACCGTGCCGTCCGGCGGCACGTTCGTCGCGCCGGTCATCTTCGACCGCGTCGATCCATCGAGCGAGCTCGCGCGCGACGAGATCTTCGGTCCGGTGCTCGCAATCGTCCGCGCGCCGTCGCTCGACGACGCGATCGCGATGGCCAACGCTTCGCGCTACGGCAACGCCTCGTCGATCTTCACCAACGACGGCGGCAACGCGCGCGCGTTCGCATCGAGGATTGCGGTCGGCATGGTCGGGATCAACGTCGGCGTCGCCGCACCAATGGCATTCTTTCCGTTTGGCGGGGTGAAGGACTCGATCTTCGGCGATCTGCGCTGTCATGGGAAGGACGCCGTCGCCTTCTACACCCAGCAGCGCGTCGTCATCAGCCGCTGGCCGCAGGACTCTTCGAGCTTCTAAACCAGAGCCATCCGCCGGCGAGAAACGCCGCAAAGACGTAGCCGAACCAGCGCTGCGGCGGCGCGGGCATCGGATAGAAGAGGCCGACCGCGAGCCACAACAGCAACCCGACGGCGATCATGGAAACGGCCAGATCGATCCACCGTAGCGCGTTCAGACGCCGGCAGTAGACGGCCGCCGCAATCGAGATCATGGCATAGACGAGGATGAATCCGAACGAGCTAAGCGTTCCGCAGTTGTTGAAGATGTCGATCGGCGCGACGCGCAAGAGTAGCGCCGCGACCGCCACCGCGAGGGTCGTGGCGGTTACGATCGTGACCGCCACGTTGGGCGTGTCGTGTTTGGGTTCGATGCGGGCAAACGCGGGTGGAAGCACGCCCGTCACTCCCATTGCATAGGCGACTCGTCCAGCGGTCGTGATGCACGCCAGACAGACCGAAAAGGCGCTGCAGAGCGCTCCGATCTCGATTGGAACGCGCAGATAGCTGATGCGGTAAAGATCGGCTAAGGTTCCAAGGGGAAAGGTCTGCTGGTCCAGGGGTTTGGCCGCGCCTCTCAATCCGATGATTTCGGCGTAGGTCGCGATGATGAAAAAGACGCTCGCAAACACGACGCTGCCGATCACGGCGCGCGGAATCGTTACCAGGGGCCGTTTCGCCTCGGCGCCGAACGCCGTCGCACTCTCGAAGCCGACGTAGCTGAAAACCGCAAAGGCGATCGACAAACCGATGCCGCCGGGGAAACCGCCTTGGATCGTTAGCTGGCGGGTGTCGAGCGAAGGACCGTGCGCGTAGAGCACCAGCACCACCAGCAGCATGATGATCGTCACCGAGATCGCTTCGAGCACCAGCATCACGATTGCTGAAACCTGCACGCCGCGATAGGCGGCCTGCCACGCGATCGCGGCGATCACGACGACCGTCACCATCGCCGGCGCGTGCAGGCCGGCACCCGCGAAGAGCAACTCGACGAAGAGCGCCATAGCCCCAAGCACGGCCGCGGCGACAAACCCATAGGCCCAAAGGAGTGCCCAGCCGCCGACCGCACCTGCCGTCGGTCCGAGATGATCGGCGACGTACCCGAACATCGAGCCCGCCTCGCTGGAACGGCGCGCGAACTGATTGATGTTGAGCGCGACGAAGATCAGCATCGCTCCGCCGACGACATAGGCGATCCACGTGCCGTTGCCGGCTAGGGCGTACATGAAAGGGGCGATAAGGATCGGCGTCATGCTCGGTCCGATCAGCGCGATGGAGGTCGCCAGGACCTCGACGAAGCTCAGCGACCCGGCTTTTAGCTTGGCAGGCGCGTTCACGCCTGACCACTCAGTCGGCCGGGCGCCCAGTTCCCGCAAGGCGGCGAAACTTCGCTTCCGGGCATGGGGTAGAATTGCGGCATGAGATTCTCCCCGCGCAAACCTCGCACGTTCGTCCCTGCCGGCGTTCTCTTACTGCTGGCGATCGTGGCCGCCCCGGCCGGCGCCCGGGACTTCGTTCAGGACCAGGCCGGCATGTTCTCGGCCGGCACGGTTGCCCAGCTCAACCAGCAGATTGGCAACTTCAACGCGCAGACCGGCAAGGAGATCGTCGTCGTAACGGTGCCGTCGCTCGGCGGCGCGACGCTCGAGAGCGCGGCCGGTAACGCCTTCGCGCAGCAGAGCGTGAACGGCGTTCTCATTTTCATCGCGCGCGACGACCGGCGAGACATCATCGTCCCCGATCGCGCGGGCGTTCAGGCCGGCTGGTTCACGCCCGACGTCCTGCGCTCGATCCGCACCACGATGGAGTCGCAGTTTAAAAGCGAGGATTACGACGGCGGAATCACGTCGGCGGTCGCGGGCGTTCTCAACATTTATCGCGCTCACCTGAGCAGTCTGCAGCAGCCCGGCTCCGGTAACGCGCTCGCACCGGCGGCCCCGCGGTTGCCGGCGACCGGAGGAACCCATATCTCCATGTTCTGGTGGATCATCATCATCTTCGTCGGCTTTCTGATCGTGCGCTCGATCTTGCGCGCAATGTCGGCGCCGCGCTATTATGGCGGGCCTCCCGGACCGGGTGCGCCTGGTGGAGCCGGTGCGCCTGGAGCGCCCGGAGCAGCGGGTGCGCCCGGCTACGGCCCAAGTTACGGAGCGGGGTACGGCTACGGCGGAGGCGGGAACTTCTGGAGTGGACTCCTGGGTGGCCTCGGCGGCGCGTGGCTTGGCAACGAGCTCTTTCGCGGGGGTGGAGGCGGGATGATCGCACCCACGCAAGCCGGTCAGATCGCGCCGGATGCGGGCGGTGGCTGGGGTGGCGGCGCCGATGCCGGCGGCTGGCAGAGTGACGCCGGACAGGCCGATCTCGGCGGCGCGAGCGGCGGCGACTGGAGCGGCGGCGGTTTCGGCGGCGATGTCGGCGGAGGCGGCGGTGACTTCGGCGGTGGTGGCGGCGACAGCGGCGGAGGCTGGTAGCGCGCAGATTCGTTAGCGAACCGGTCGCGCCGGCCGAGCAGACCTTCCTGGCGCAAGCGATCGGAAGCGAGCCGCCGGTGCCCCGCGCGTTTCTCTGGCGCGAGCGAACTTTGCGGATCGCGGCCGTATTACGCAGGTGGCGATCCACGAAAACCGATCGAGGCGACGCCTATCTCAAGCGGCACTGGTTCGAACTGCAGACGGCGGAGGGGCACAAACTCGTGGTCTACTACGACCGAGAATCGCGTCGCGGCGACCCGCAATGGTGGCTTTACACGATCGACGAGTAGTCGCGGGAAAGCGCAGCGACGCCAATAATAAAGGCGTCATATGCGACGCCTTATTTCTCTTATCATCGCTTGCGCGTTCCTCGTGCCGCAATCGCTCTCGGCGGCATCCGCTGATGCGCCGGCGAGCGTTGATCCTGCGTATTTCGGGGCACTCCACTGGCGTTTGATCGGACCCTTTCGCGGGGGCCGCGCGCTCGCGGTAACCGGCGTTCCCGGACAACCCAACCACTTCTACTTCGGAGCCGTCGACGGCGGCGTCTGGGAGAGCCGCGATGCAGGCCGCACCTGGAATCCGATCTTCGACGCACAGGACATCGGTTCGATCGGCGCAATCGCGGTCGCGCCGAGCGATCCGCGCACGATCTACGTCGGAACCGGCGAAGCCGACATGCGCTCCGACATCGCGTACGGTGACGGCGTCTATAAATCCACCGACGGCGGCCGGACGTGGCAACATCTCGGCCTTGACGATACCAAGCAGATCGGCGCGATCGTCGTCGATCCGCGCGATGCAGACGTCGTCTACGTCGCGGCGCTCGGCCACCAGTACGGTCCGAACGCGGAGCGCGGCGTCTTCAAAACGATCGATGGCGGCAAAACGTGGAGCAAGGTGCTCTTCAAGGACGACGACACGGGTGCCACCGCGCTGGCGATGGAGCCCGGCAATCCTAACGTAATCTACGCCGCGCTTTGGCAGACGCGCCGTCCCCCGTGGAACGTCTATCCGCCCTCGAGCGGGCCGGGCAGCGGTCTCTACAAGTCGACCGACGCCGGCTCGACTTGGACGCAGTTGACCAACGGCCTTCCGGCCCACGTCGGACGCATCGGTCTCTCGGTTTCGCCGGCCGCGCCACGTCGTGTCTACGCCAACGTCGACAGCGACGCCGCGCACGGCGGCGTCTACCGCTCCGACGACGCGGGCGTGAGTTGGGCGCGAACCGACGGCGAGCAGCGCATCTGGCAGCGCGGCTGGTACTTCAGCGGCATTACGGCAGATCCGAAGAACGCCGATGTCGTTTACGTGATGAACACCTCGACGTATCGTTCCACCGACGGCGGCAAGAGCTTTACGCCGATCCTCGGCGATCCGACCGGCGACGATTATCACACGCTCTGGATCGATGCGAACGACCCCAACGCGATGATTCTCGGGAGCGATCAAGGCGTGATCGTGAGCGTCAACGACGGCCAGACCTGGAGCTCTTGGTACAACCAGCCGACCGGGCAATTCTATCACGTCATCACCGACGACCAATTCCCCTACTCCGTCTATGGATCGCAGCAAGACTCGGGCGCCGCGATCCAGCGCAGCCAAGGACGTTACGCGACCATCTCGCTATGGGACTTTCTCCCGGTCGACGTCGGCGGAGAGAACGGCTACCTCGCGCCGGATCCCCGACATCCCGAGCTCGTCTACGGAGGAACGGTTACTAAAGAGCTTCCGGCCACCGGATGGGAACAGAACGTCGACCCCACACTGAACCATCCCGGCCGCATTTGGCGCGACACCTGGACGCTGCCGCTGGCCTTCTCGCCGGTCGATCGCACGTCGCTCTACTTCGGACGCCAAAACGTCTTTCGATCGCGCGACGGAGGGAGGACGTGGCAGATCATCAGCCCCGATCTCTCGCGCGCCGCCGAAGGCACGCCGGCGAACCTCGATCCTCCCACGCTCGCGGACGATAACGGCATACAGCGCCACGGTGTGGTTTATGCGATCGCGCCCTCGCCGCTGCGCGCCAACCTGGTTTGGGCCGGCACCGATGACGGCTCGATCTGGGTAACGCACGATGCAACAGTCAATGCCGGGCAAGCGCATTGGCGCAACGTCACGCCGCCGGTGCTCACGGCGTGGAGCAAAGTCGGGATCATCGAGCCGTCGCACTTCGATGAAAACATCGCTTACGCCGCGATCGACCGCCACCGCTTGGACGACTATAAACCGTACATTTATCGCACGCGCGACGGCGGCGCGAGCTGGAGTCCGATCGCGACCGGGATTCCCGACGGCTCGTTCGTGAACGTCGTGCGCGAGGATCCGCATCAGCGCGGACTTCTCTATGCCGGCAGCGAGCGGGGCGTTTACGTCTCGTTCGACGACGGCGCGCACTGGCAGCCGCTCCAGCTGAACTTGCCCGTCACGTCGATTCGCGACATCGCCGTACGCCACGACGATCTCGTGGTCGCGACGCACGGCCGCGCCTT
>JASHPI010000005.1 GCA_030038215.1 Vulcanimicrobiota bacterium
AGCGTTTCCGCGAGCGCTGCTGCTTCCCGTAAATACCGGAACGCTCCGAGCGAATCGCCACCTAACGCTTTACACCATGCGAGGGCCTGCAGCGCCTGAAAACGTTGCACCGCATAATCTTCCGACCAAACCGGACGCTCTGCCAGCGCGTCGGCGACGGCGGTGGCGGCCGCAGGCGCAGGCAATTCGCAAGCAAGTTGCGCGAGATCGGTCACCGCGCGATACCATTCGGCTAGATGTGCGCCGGCGCTCGACCCGATGAGCGAAAGCACGCGCATGACCGATTCGGCGTGCTCGCCGTAACGCGATTCAGCTTGGTGAATCTCACCTTTGAGCGATTCGCTCGCGATGCGCCCCTCTGCGCTTTGATCGACGAGCGTCGATTCATAACAGCGCCAGGCGTCGCCGATTCGCAACTCCTGAATGTAGCGTCGCCCACGCGCTGCGCCGAGAAGCGCGGCCTGCGCGAGGGAACGGCGGTCCGCAAGAAACCGGGCGCGCTCGAAGTGGGCGTCCGCCGCGCCGTACTCGCGCTGCCGAGCGTACGCCTCACCCAAGAGCAGTGCGGCGGCGAAACGATCCGCGGGTTGTTCGATCTGCACCCGCTCCCGGAGCACCAGATCGATCGCGCCGGCCGGATCGCGCCGCAAGGCGATCCGCGCGCGCATCAGCACGATGTCGCCGGGAAGCTGGCCCGCTACCGGCAGGCGCTCGTCGTAGATCGCTGCCGCCCGCGAAAACTCGGCCGCCGCATAGGCTTCGCGCATCCGCGAAATCCACGAGGTATGGGCGACGTCCGAGCGGCGTGACATTGACGGTGGGATTGGCGAGGCCGCCGGAGCGGACCCGCCAGGGCGAGCTTCGAAGGACTCCCTCGTAGACTAGCCCAAATGGGCTAGCTCCAGTTGGGGTTTCGGAGAGGTGGTACCGTGCTCGATACGACCGACATTTTTCGCTCCCGGCTGTTGGCCGACGACGTCCAGCGCCGGATCGCGTACTATCCACGAACCCATGCCGTCGCCGTCTACGTCCGCGACCACATCGGCGAGCCGATCCGCTTAGAAACCGTCGCAGCGCTTGCCGGAATGACCTCGTGCGCGTTCTCGCGTTACTTTGCCGAAAAGATCGGCATCACGTTTTCGACGTTGGTGAAAACGCTGCGCATCGAACATGCGCTGCTGGCGCTCGAAGAGCGCGACGGCGCAATCTCGGCGCTTGCTACGCGTACCGGATATCAAAGCTGTTGCACGTTCTCTCGAGCGTTCAAGGACGTGATGGGTCAATCGCCCTCCGAATACCGGCGGCGGATGTTGTTCGAATCGCGCTGAATCAGCGCGGGCATGGGTTCCCGATTGCCTACACGGCGCGCGCTGCTGCAAACCGGCGCCGCCGGTTCCTTATTGCTTGCACTCGGCGGATGTACGTCCGCAGGCGGTCATCGTGTGTTGCTTCGCGCGATCGCGCGAACGATGTTGGCGGGGGCGCTGCCGGCCGGCGCACGGGAGTCGAGCGCGCTCGACGTTGCGGTGCGCGGCGTTGAAACGGCGATTTCCGGCTTGCCGCCCGCCGTGCAAGAAGAAGTCGAACAGCTTTTCGGATTACTCGAGTTTCCGCTGACGCGTCGTTTCGTCGCGGGCGTTGGTCCGTGGGAACGCGTTTCTACCGGCGACGTCGCGAACTTCTTGCAGCGCTGGCGCACGAGCGACGCACGATTGTTGCGCAGTGGTTACCAGGCGCTGCACCAACTCGTGATGGCGGGGTGGTACGGAGGGGATGCAGCCTGGGCGCGCATCGGTTATCCGGGACCGCCGAAGATCGGATGATCGTCGATCCTATTGCGCAGGGCCTCGCGCGCGGATGGAAAGCGTACGACGCGTCGACGTTCGATCGCGATCGCGAGTTCGACGCCGACGTAGCGATCGTCGGTACCGGTGCAGGCGGCGGCACGGCCGCGGAAATCCTCGCACAAGCGGGACTTTCCGTCGTACTGATCGAGGAAGGCCCCCTCCGTTCGTCGCGCGATTTTCACATGCTCGAGCGTGATGCGTACCCGCAACTCTATCAAGAATCCGCCGGACGACGCACCAAGGATCGCGGCATCGTCATTCTCCAAGGTCGCGCGGTCGGCGGTTCGACAACGGTGAACTGGACGAGCAGTTTTCGTACCCCGCCGTCGACCCTGCGCTACTGGAACGATCGCTTCGGCTTGCGCGACTACACCGAGGCTTCGTTAACGCCGTGGTTCGAACGAATGGAACGACGGCTTAACGTTCATCCGTGGAGCGAACCGCCCAATCCGAACAACGAAATTTTGGCACGCGGCGCTGCGAAACTCGGCATTCCGACCGCCGTGATTCCACGAAATGTCAAAGGTTGCTACAACCTCGGCTATTGCGGCATGGGGTGCCCGACAAATGCGAAACAATCGATGCTCGTCACCACGATACCGGCGGCGCTCGATCGTGGAGCGACGTTGATCAGCCGCGCACGCGCTCAGCGATTTACGACCTCCGGCGATCGTATCGATCGCCTCGAATGTGCGGCGCTCGACGCGGCGGGGTTACGTCCGGGCCCGCATACGATACGCGTTCGTGCCCGGACCTATATCGCTTCCGGTGGAGCGATCAATACGCCCGCGCTGCTCTTACGCAGCAATGTGCCAAATCCATACGGCACGCTAGGTACTCGCACGTTCCTGCACCCGGTCGTCATTTCTGCGGCCGTCATGCCCGAGATCGTCGCGCCGTTTTCCGGCGCACCGCAGTCGATCTATAGCGACCATTTCGTAAGCGCGCAGCCGTTCGACGGACCGATCGGATACAAACTCGAGGTGCCGCCCGTGCACCCCGTGTTGATGGCGACGACTACCCCGGGCTTCGGATTGTCGCAAGCGCAGCTGCTCGGCGAATTGTCGCACCTGCAAGCAATCATCGCGCTG
>JASHPI010000133.1 GCA_030038215.1 Vulcanimicrobiota bacterium
TCCGTCCCCCTTACGAGTTAGTACGCGAGTAGCGCGTCGGCCAGTTTCGCCAGTCCCTTCTTCGCCGAGCACGGTCCAATCGGCTCTAGGGCATCCTTCGCTCGCTCTACGAAGCGAGCGATCTGCGCGCGTGTCGCAGCTAGCCCGCCTTCGCGTTCGATGCCGTCGATGATCGCCGGAATTGCGTCGGGCGCTCCCTGGTCGTAGAAACGCCGGACCAGCGCGCGAAACGCGCCGCCGCCCGCAGCCAGTGCCGAAATTAATGGAATCGTCATTTTGCGCTCGGCGAGATCGTTTCCAGCCGGCTTGCCGAGCGACCGTTCGTCGGCGATCACGTCCAGCATATCGTCGCGCATTTGAAACGCGATACCAAATGATTCGCCGAAGTCGTGTAACGCGGCGATCTCAACCGGCCCGCCGCCGCCCATGATCGCGCCGCACTGCGCCGACGCCGCAAAGAGCGAGCCCGTCTTCTTGCGCGCGATCTCGACGTACGCTTCGAATGGAAGGTCGAGATCACCGAGCGCGCGCAGCTGAAGCACTTCTCCGTCGCAGATATCCGCTAGTGTGGCCGAAAGAATGTTCGGAACCGGGTGCGGATAATGCACCGTGACGTTCTTGAAGATCCACGCGAAGAGATAATCTCCGGCCAACACGCTGACGCGATTGCCGTAGTCGACCGCCGTGGCATTGACTCCGCGGCGCGTGAGCGCGTGATCGACGACGTCGTCATGGATCAACGTTGCGACGTGGATCAATTCCATGTAGGCGGCGAGATGAAGTTGTTCGACCGGATCGCCCCCGCAGGCATCCGTGGCGAGCAGGGTGACACGCGGGCGCAAGCGTTTGCCGCCGGCCGCGAGCATCCGTTTGATCGCCTCGGTGATGAGTGGATTGTCGGTTGAAAAGGTCGAGCGGAAGAAGCCTTCGACGAGCGTGTGAAGCTCGTCGTGCGTGCCGTGCGCCGAGTCGACGAGGCTCAAAGTTTGGTCCCGTGATGAATGGCGATCGCTCCTCCCATGAGCGGAACGTAACCCGCCTGGCTAAAGCCGGCACGCGTGAAACGCTCGCGCAGTTGTTCGGCGTCGGGATGGTGGATGAGCGAGTTGGGAAGGTAGGTATAGGCTCGGCGCGAGCCGCCTACGATGCCGCCCAGCACCGGCACGACGCCATAGAAGTAGAGATCGAAGAATCGCTTCCACGTCTTGTTGGGCGCCTTGCTCACGTCGAGGTTTACGAAACGCGCCCCGGGCCGCAACACGCGCAGCGTTTCGCGCAACGTTCGATCGATGTCGACGACGTTGCGCAACGAAAAGCCCATGGTGGCGCCGTCGAAGCTCGCGTCCTGGAAGGACATCGCCATGACGTCGCCTGCGACGAAGCGGGCGCGGCCGCGCGCTTCCGACCGCGCACGCCCCGCTGCGCGCTCGAGCATCGGTTCGCAGAAGTCGACGCCGGTGACGTCCAGCGTGGGGTCGGCCCTTAGCAGGCCAAAGACCAGATCGCCGGTGCCGCAGCAGAGATCCAAGACGTTGCCGCCGGGCTTGGGAGCCAGCACCCCGATCGCGCGCCGGCGCCAGCGCTCGTCGAGACCCGCCGTCAGCACTCGATTGGCGAGATCGTAGCGTGGCGCGATGCTTGCGAACATCTCGCGCACGAAGGCGCCTTTTTCGCCCTCGCCGCTCGGGTCACGGGCCGGGGGAGTCGAGGTCATCACTGGTCGGCCTGCTTCCAACTCTTGCCTCCCTCTCCCCTGCGCGGCTTGAGAATGAAGGAGTAGCGGCCGTGAGTCCTCGTCGTGATTGGCGTTGCGATGCTCAACCTATCCTCGACGGGGCAGATGCTCGCGGCAATCTCGCAGGCGCGCGAGATCGATGCCGAAGCCTACACCCTGCACGGGCCGGTTCTTCGCGCGCTCGAGCAGGCGGCGCGCGACGGCGCGCACGTCGTCGTGCGCCTCGAGGGCCGGCCCTATGGCGATCCGGCCGGCAATCTCGCGCGCGAGAATCGGCGCCTCGTGGACGAGCTCCGCAAGGCCGGCGCCGACGCGCAGCTCGGTCACCCATTGCATGCCAAAGCGGTTGCCGTCGACTCCACGCTCTATCTGGACGATAAGAACTGGGGAATGCGCGATCTGGTCCTGCGCGATGACGACCCTGCCGATGTTGTGTCGATACCCTCGATCAAGCACGCGGCACTGGCAGCCGAAGCGCAACTTCTTCGAAGCGCCCGTGCCGGGGACGGCATCGTCGTCGAGAGCGAGTCGTTCGGCTGCTGCAATCCGGTCTACTCGGCCCTCGACGCCCTTGGGCGCGCCGGCGCAGCGCCGCATTTGCTGGTCTGCGCGAACGAACTTCGCGCCAACGACCGCGAACGCAAGGCGCTCGAGCGCCTAGCGCGCGACGGAGTACACGTGCGCGTTTGCAGCGACTCCGAGAAGCTCGCCATGGCCGGCGATCGCGCTTGGTGCGGATCGGCCAACGCGACGGTCGCCTTCGGCGAGTCGGACATGCCGGATTGGGGCGTCTGCACCGGCAACGATGCAATCGTGAGCGCGGTCCGCGCGCGCCTCGAGGCGCAGTGGGCCGGGGCCAAGGAATTTAGGCGCGAATCGGCCGAGATCACCGCGGCTGGAAGTTGGAACTCGTCTGGATGATCGTGAGGTCTTTGGCTTCGCCGTTTATAGTGACTTTTGAGACGTAACGCGTACCATCTGCAAGCGTGCCGAAGAGCGCCTGCACCGTCACCCCGTCAGACGGATCGCTCAAGTAACTCGAGACGTTGTACGCAACCAGAGCCTTGGGACTCGTGTGCAGGGTAAGCGCGACGGAATCGCCCGGCTTGACGTAGCCGCGGATGACGATCTGAGCGTAGCCGGGAGCTCCGGCCGCGCGAAGTGAGACCCGTCCTTGGGCGTTTAGCTGCTGAACGATCGACGGGTTGAGCTGAGCGTAACTTTGAGCCAGCGTTCCGACCGCAGAGGCGTACTGCTTGTAGTCTTCTTGAATGCGATGCCGGATTCCGAATTTACGATCCGTGCCGCCGCTCGACGATTGTGAGAGCACCGACTTGAGCTGCGTGCCGTTTGGACCGAGCTCGACTTGATAGACCGTCTGCTGCTTTACGGCGCCCCGAACGCTCACGGTCTGTGTCATCTGCCAAGAATAACGCGCGAGTCGTTGCTGGTTTTGAGCCAACTGCGCCCGGGCCTGTTGGACAGCCTGCTGCAGCTGTCCACTTTGTGCCGAAACGGTCTGCGAAGCGAGGAGGGTCCATAGCGCCATCGCGACAATTGCAAGCGCGTTCGATTGTAATCTTGCAGAAGAAAGCATAGTTCCCCTTTCTCAGTGTCCCATGTGCGCGAGCGCGTCACGCAACGGCGTACTCGAGAGTTGCACGAAACCTTGAAAGGGCGTGTACATCGCGAGCATCACGAAGATCGCGCCCGAAACCGCTAAGGCACACAACCCGAGCGCAATGACGACCGTGGAATTCGCCGGAGAGAAGAGGCCGAATCCTACGAACGTAATCGTGAACCAAAAAATCAACACGACCAGCAGCGGCGTAGAGACAGTGGAGCCGCTCTGCGCGTACATCAACCAGCGTTCTTGAGCAAGACTGATGCATAACCCAAAGGCTGCGGCTTTAAGCGAGCGCTGTGTATCGGTCGTGGGCGAAAGGTTCTCGACCTCGTCGATGAGCGCGTCGGCTTCGCCCGCGGTAGGATCGAGCTGCGGAGAGGCCTCGCGCGGCCACATGCGCGCCAACGTGCGCGCCACGGCGGCGCGCAGGGTCCGGCGCGGCTGATTCGCCTCGGGGCCGTAGTGGGCTAGCATCTTGTCGAGGATCACCACCTTCGACGCCGCGTCGAACAGGTCGCTGCGCTGAGCGTTGTAGGTCGCCGTCGCGGACGCGACCAGCAAGCCGAGGACGAGGCCGGCCATCGTCCCGATGATGCCAAGGCCCATCCCGAGCAAACCTTTCGAGTCGTCATCCAGATGGTGCTGCGGCAACGCCTTGCGTAACGCCATTCCCAGCAACGCGCCGCCAAAGAAGCATGCGAAGATGATGAGGCCGACCGCGATGTTACTCACGCAGACGTAGTCGCCGACGATTTATGCTTAGGAATGTTGCGAGACGATCGTCAGCGTCTGCGAATTGACGCTATAGTTGCCCGCCGCGACCAAGTCGTTGGGATAGGCGCAGATCACGCTGTTGTTGGGACCGTAGATCACGACCAAATTCGGCGGACCGCACTGCGTCTGCGTGAGGTGGTAACTCGAAAGAAGTTTCGCGCCGGCGCTCTCTGGTTGGACCTGATATGACGTATAGGTGACGTTGTTCGCAGCAACGATCGAGCCGTAGACCGCCGCGGTGGCGGCCCCAACCGCGAACCCTCCCCAGAAACCTCCGCCCCAGTAGTAGGGCGCGGGATACCAGGCAACGCCGCCGTTCCAGCCCCACGCCGGGTAGCCGTGATAGACCGGATTCGCGACGACCGCGCCGTGATAGACGTAGCCGTTGTTCGCGTACGTGCCGGAGTGGTACGTCTGTCCCCAGGCGTTCGTCGCCGTCGTCGATCCGTTATACGTATGGTTATAGACGTTGCCATAGCCCGAGTGGCTGTACGATCCGTACGGTCCGCTTCCGGTGCTGCCGTGGTAGTAGTTGCCGTTGGCGTTCGCTCCACCGTAGCTGGTCCGGTTGTAGTTGCCGTTGGTCGCGGTGGTGGTGCGAGCGTAGCCGTTGCCGGTATTCGTAGCGGTCGTAGTGCGGTTGGTACCGTACGGTCCGGTGCTGGAGTGGCTATACGTCTGCGGGCGCGCCCCTTCGCCGTGAAAATCGAATCCGCCGGCGGGCGGGCGCGCAGCCGCAAGCGTCGGAGCAGTGAACGCGAGCGCAGCAGCGATCGCGGCGATGCGTTTGGTACTCATCGGTGGACCTCATCGACGGTTCCGGTCAGCGTGACGTAGGTTCCACGTCGCGTTTGGACGGCCAGCACGACGCCGCGCGGTGGAATCTGCGTCGAAGATTGGCTAAGGTGTTGAGTCGTATGGCTCGGGTTCAGCCAAACCGTTCCACCTGCTCGCAAGACGATGTGCAGCTGTTGGCCGTTCTGAAAAAGCATCGCGTCGTAGGGGAAGCAACGAATGAGCGCGCCGACCTTGGTGCACGCCGCCTTCCCAAACACGACCGTCCCCTTCCCATCGCTCGACGTCACGGCCATTTGGTCGTTCCAGATGACGATATGAACGTGCCTATACGTTTTCGCCGGGCCGGTGGGGGGCTGTATCTCTGCCGTTCCGGTGGCGTTGGCCAAGCCGGGCAACGCGGACAGAGCTCCGATCAAAGATGCGGCGAAAACGAATCGCCGGTAGCGAATCGCAGGTCTCATGCCTCCAGCTTACATCAAATACGTAGCACCGGGTATCCCAAAAATGAAAAGTGGGGCGCCCGCCCGTGGCCGTCACCGGCTAAAGAGACGATGCGCGTTACGGTCGGTGGCCGTGACGAGTTCGTCGAGCCCAAGATCAAGGAGCGACGCGACCCTCGCGGCGGTATGGGGCAAGAATGACGGCTCGTTGCGCTGTCCGCGCAGGGGCACCGGCGCAAGATAGGGTGCATCCGTTTCCAGGACCAGCGCGTCCGCGCCGATCGCGCGGACCGCGTCGCGCAGCGGCCCCGCGTTCTCGAAGGTGACGACGCCGCCGATGCCCAGCAGCAGCCCGAACTCATCGACGAGGGCACGCGCCTGTTCGCGCGTCCCGGTGAAGCAGTGCACGACGCCGCGCATCGGCGGCTGCCATTTCTCGCGCAAAATCGCAACAAAGTCCTCGAAGGCGTCGCGAAGGTGGAAGATCACCGGAAAGTCGCGGTTGCGCGCGAGCTCGAGCTGAGCTCGTAGCACGCGGGCTTGCGCGTCGCGCGGGCTGTGGTTGTAGTAGTAGTCGAGGCCGGTCTCGCCGATCGCCACGACGAGCGATTCCGCCAGCAAGGGCGCCAGCTCGCTCGCGATGTCCTCCGGTGCGTCCTTGGCTTCGTGCGGATGAATGCCGGCCGCCGCCAAGAGATGGTACTGGTGCGCGGTTGCCAGCGCGCGGCGGCTGTCGGCGATGTCTTCGCCGATCGTCACCATGCCCGTCACGCCCGCCGCCCGAGCGCGCTCGATCACGGCATCGCGATCGTCGTCATATCGCGCGTCGTGGACGTGGCAGTGTGTGTCGATCAAGGTTCGGCCGCTAGAAGTTCAATGCGCGGGAACAAAGAGGCGCCGATGGCGGTGCGCGTGCCGGCTTCGAGGCCGCCCCAGCGGGCTAATGTAGAAGACCAATCCGCGTCGATCGCACCTGGATCGCCGAGTTGCCGCCACATGTTGCGGGTGCGCTCCGGCATCACCGGATGCAGCAGAACGGCCAGCCAACGCAATCCTTCGCACAGATCGTAGAGAAGCGCATCCAGCTCCGCGCTGCGTCCCTCCTTCTGCAGAACCCATGGCTTGCGCTCGTCGATCGCCCTGTTGAGTGCCGTGACGAGTCGCCAAATCTCCTCGAGTGCCTCGCGGAAGCGTAGGTCCAGAATGCGCGCGCGGACCGTCATCGGCAATCCGGCGAAGGTTTGCGCGAAATCGCTCGCTCCGGGTCGTCCTGCGGGCACGACGCCGCCGCGATATCGTCCGACCATCGAGAGCGTGCGCTGCAAGAGATTGCCGAGATCGTTGGCAAGGTCGCCGTTGTGGCGCTGCGCGATCTTCTCCTCCGAGTACGAGAAGTCGCTGCCGAACGGCGCTTCGCGCAGAAGAAAATAGCGCATCGAATCGGCGCCAAAACGCTCTTTGAGCGCGAACGGATCGATGGCATTTCCGAGGCTCTTGCTCATCTTTTGACCGTCGATCGTAATCCAGCCGTGCGCGAAGACGAGCTCCGGCGCTGCTTCGCCGAGCGCCCAAAGAATCGCAGGCCAAATGATGGTGTGAAAGCGCGCGATCTCCTTGCCGATGAGCTGCGTCGAGGCCGGCCAATAGGTGCGAAAGCGCGCCTCGTCTTCGCTCCAGCCGATTGCCGTGATGTAGTTGAGTAGCGCGTCGAGCCAGACGTAGATCACGCCGCCGTCGCCTGGGATCGGCACGCCCCAGTCGAAATTCGTGCGCGAGATCGAGAGATCTTCGAGCCCCTCCTCGAGGATCGCCATCATCTCGTTGTAAACGCTGCGCGGCTGCACCCACGCGGGAAAACGGCGGAAATGCTCGATCAAACGATCGCGATAGGCGGAGAGGCGAAAGAACCAATCGTCTTCGGATATCCATTCGACCTCGCGGCCGCAGGTCGGGCAGCATCCATCGACCAGCTTCGAGGCGAGCCAAAACGTCTCGTCGTTGACGCAGTACCAGCCTTCGTACTTGCCGAGGTAGACGTCGCCGCGCTCGCGTAGCTGTTCGAAGACGCGCTGAACCTTCACGATGTGGCGCTTTTCGGTCGTGCGAATGAAATCGTCGTACTGCACGTGATAGCCGGCAAAGAGCGCCTTCCAGCGCGGCACCAGCTCGTCGCACCATTGCTGCGGCGTCTTGCCGGCAGCAGCCGCGGCGTTCGCCACCTTCTGCCCGTGCTCGTCGGTTCCGGTCAGAAAGAACGTCGGCTGAAAAGTGCGTGCGGTGCGCGCCAGCACGTCGGCGACGACGGTCGTGTAGACGTGCCCGACGTGCGGCTCCCCGCTGATGTAGTAGATCGGCGTCGTCACATAGTAGGCGCGCTCTCCCTTCGTCATCGCTTGCGCTCGCTCACCCGTGCGTAGAGCTTGCGGCGGTCGCCGTAGCCGCGTTGCGCCAGGAGTTTGGCCACATCACCGACGCGTCGCCCTGAGGCGAGCAGCGCGTCGATCTCTTCGCCAGGTGCTTCGAGGTGTGCGCGCGCGCGCTGCGGTACGTTTCGATACGGCGCGATTGCGAATGAAAGCTCGCCGCGAACGTGGTCGCCGAGCCGTTCGCGCACGCTCTGCGGGGAGCCCCAGAGCTGCTGCTCGTGAAGCTTCGTGTACTCGCGCACGAGGAAGACTTCGGCATCGGGTCTGACCGCCGCGAGGTCGGCCAGCGTTGCTCGAATGCGCTGCGGCGATTCATACCAAATGGTCGTAACCTCCGCGCGCAGCGCGCCGGCAAAGCGCTCGCGTCGCGCCCGCGCCCCGCGCGGTGGAAATCCTTCGAACGTGAAGCGATGGAGCGGAAAGCCGGAGAGGAGCGCAACACCTAGGGCGGCGCTCGGTCCAGGCAGCACTTCGACCGCCGCGCCGGCGCTCCGGGCCGCCGCGATCAGCGCGCTGCCCGGATCCGAGATGCCCGGCATGCCGGCGTCGGTCGTGACGGCGACCAGGCTCGTGCGGGCGCGTTCGACGATCGCGGGCGTCACGCCCTCCGCGTTCTGCTCGCGATAGCTCCAGATCTCGCGTCCGCCGATTTCCAGCGCCGCGAGCAGCTTGCGCGCGGTGCGCGTGTCTTCGGCCACGATCAGCTGTGCGTCGCGCAGCACGTCGAGCGCGCGCAGCGTGACGTCGCGCAGGTTCCCCAGCGGCGTGGGTACGAAGACGAGCGGCATGGCAAAAGCGTTCGACGTCGAGCACGTACCTCCGGGCGCCAAGCTCGAGCTCTACATCTCCCCCACCTGTCCGTACTGCCGGCGCGCGATGGAGTACTACGATGCTGCCGGCACTCCGTATGCGCGCTACGACGCCCAGAACGATCGCACCGCGCGCGAGCGCATGTTGGCGTACAGCAAGGGCAATCCGACCGTTCCCGCCATCGTCATCGACGGCGAATACGTGCAGTCGGGCTGGGGCGCGCCGCCGCGCGGCTGAACGGTCCACTAGCGCGTCGGTCGACGCGTCCGCGCTGCGGCCGGAGTCAGGGGTTCCCTAGCTGCGGATGACATTCCAAACCTGCGCGAACGTCGGCAAGCGGCCATAGAGAAGCATGCCGACGCGATAGATTTTCCCAGCCGCAATCACGATCGCGACGAGCGCTGCCGCATTGATCGCCAGCGACAGTGCGACCTGCCACGCCGGGACGTCGCTTACGCTCATGCGGGCGAACATGATGTAGGGCGAGATTCCCGGTACGAAGCTCAATCCCACGATCCAAGGAACATCCGGCGCCTGCAGCGCTAAAAGCGCGACGATGAAAGCCAACACGTTCGGCATGACCAGCGGCATCGTAACGCTTCCCAAATCCTCGATGCGATTGATCAACGACGCGAGCGCCGCGAAGAGCGTCGAGAGTTGAAAGAAACCGAGGATGAAAAAGAGCACAAAAGCGATCAGCACCTCGGGCGACATGACGTTCGCGCCGATCAGATCGGCAACGCGTACGGCCGGCCCATGCGAGCCGGTCGACAGACCACCGTGGAGAGCAACGGCTGCCGCGATCCACACCAGCATCTGCAGCAGCGCCAGGGTCGCGGCCGCGCAAATCTTGCCTGCGAGTAACGCGATCGGATCGACCGAAGCCACGAGCAGCTCGGCAATGCGAGTCGTCTTTTCTTCGGCAACCGACGTCATCACGAGTTGGCTGTTGAAGAGGATAATGATGTAGAGCAAAAATATGAGCGTAAAACCGATGCCGTGCGCTGCCTCCGATGCCGCCGAGGATTCAAAGCGCGAAGAGACCGGATGCACGCCGATCGGAAGTTTCATCAGCGTCGCGATGCGCCCGGGAGGCAAGGCTGTCTCTTGCTCGAGGGCAAGCGGGATGAGGTCGCGACGCAGCGCGCCCTCGGCGACGTTGCCTGGGTCTTTCGTATAGACTGCGACATGTAGGGAGGAGCCCGCGCGCGAGATGACGATCGCAGCGGCGACCTTGTACCGTTTGAGGAGTGAAGCATCCGGCGTTTGCTCCGGCAAGGTAGCGACAACCGTGAAATCCTGACGAAGCAAGTCGGCGGCGCGATGTGCGAGCGGCGGATCGGCGACGAGGACGACACGATACATCGAGGTCGCGTCCATCGAAATGAAGAGCTGCGGAAGGAGGGTAAAGCAGGCAACGCCCACGACACCGATCAGCAACCCGACGATGAACGGTCGCGAGCGTATCCGCCGCGCGAGCTCGGCGCCGTACACTGTTACGAAATCTCCAAGCACTAGGCCGCGCCTTCCACGGTGTGAATGAACATGTCGTGCAACGATGGTTCGACGGCTTCGAAACGAGTGATCGCGTCGACCGCAACCAACCGCGCGAGCAGCTCTGAAAACCGCGTCGACGCCGGGACCTCGTACTCGATGGCGCCATCGAAGCGATCAAGCGATTTGGCTCCGGCGACCCCGTCGAGCACGGAGCAGACCGAATCGGATGCGGGTGCGACCCGAATCACGCGCGTCGGCCAGCGCGAGCGCAGCTCCGGCAGCGTGCCGCTCGCCCGAACCGAACCGCCGACGACGATGCAGAACGTATTGCAGGCGGCTTCAAGCTGCCACATCTGGTGGCTGGAGAGGATCAGCGTCGTGCCTTCTTTCATCAGATCGCGCAAGACGCTCAAGAGCATCTCGGCGTTCACGGGATCGAGTCCCGAAAAAGGTTCGTCGAGGACCAGAAGCTCCGGCGTGTGAACGGCGGCGCACGCCACCTGCACCTTCTGCTGATTGCCCTTCGAGAGCTCCGAACACGGGCGCTCGGCGTACTCCTCGAGCTCCAAACGCGCGATCCAACGTTTCGTGCGCGCGGCGGCCTCAGCCGGACGAAGGCGGTGCAGACGCCCAAAGTAGCGGATCTGGTCCTGCACGCTTATCCTGCCGTAAAGTCCGCGCTCCTCGGGCAGATAGCCGAAGCGCCGCCGCATGCCGGCATCGACACGCGCGCTCTTCCACAAGAGTTGGCCACCGTCGGGAGCGAGGATTCCGAGAATCAAGCGCATCGTCGTCGTCTTCCCGGCGCCGTTGGGACCGATCAAACCAAATGACGTGCCACCGGGAATTGCAAAGCTGACGTCGCGCACGGCGACGATGTTTCCGAACTCCTTGCAAAGGTGGTCGGCTACGAGCATGGGAAGCCTTCTTCTTCGTTCCTGTTCGCTACGTCTTTGGAGGTCTTGGATGGACCACAGCACGCAGGCCGCGGCGAGCGTTCTCGCTTCCCTGGCCCTGGGATATGGCATCTTCCTGCTCGTCGTTATCGCGTTTACGCTCTGGGTCTATTGGCGCATCTTCGAAAAAGCCGGCTATAGCGGCGCGCTTTCGTTGCTCAATCTCGTGCCCGGGGTCGGTCCGCTGATCTGTGTGATCATCCTCGCCTTCGGCCGTTGGCCGATCGAGGATCGGCTCGCAGCGGCGCTGGGCGGCGGAACGCCGCCAGCACCTGGTCCCCCGCCGGCGCCTCCCGGCACCTCGGTTATGCCTTCGCAGTAACTTCCGCGATCCAGCGCTCGACGCCGTCAGCGGTGGAAGGCAGCATCGCCGAGAGATTCTCGGGCGTGCTCGCGGTCACCGCGATATCGTCTTCGATGCGCACGCCGATGCCGCGCAGCGGCTCGGGTACGGTAGCATCGTCAGGCTGAAAATAGAGGCCCGGCTCGACCGTTAACACCATGCCTTGGCGCAGCTTGCCGTAGCGGTACTCCTCGACCCGAGCGTTGGCGCAGTCGTGGACGTCGATTCCGAGCATGTGACTGACGTTGTGCAGGGTGTAACGCTTGTAGAAGAGGCGCTCCGGGTCGAGTGCCTCCTCGAGCGACGTCTTCAACACGCCAAGATCGATCAAACCCTGAGCGAGCACGCGCATCGCCCGCCGATTCGGTTCGAGAAAATCATTGCCGGGAACGACCGCTTCGATGCCGGCACGCTGGGCCTGCCAGACTAAGTCGTAGACGGCACGCTGTTCGGGCGAGAAACGTCCCGAGATCGGGAGCGTGCGCGTGATGTCGGCCGTATAGAGCGAGTCGCACTCGACCCCGGCGTCGAGGAGCAGCAAACCACCCGGGCGCAGCTCGCCGTCGTTGCGCGTCCAATGCAGCGTGCAAGCATGATCGCCGCCGGCGGCGATCGTCAAGTAGCCGGTATCGTTCGCCTCGATGCGCGCCCGGCTCCAGAAGGCGGCTTCAATCTCGCGCTCGCTGCGAGCCGTGCGCATCGCGCGTATCGCATCCTCGAAGGCGCGCTTCGAGATGGCGCAGGCTTTGCGCAACTCGGCGAGCTCGTACTCGTCCTTGACGAGGCGCGCTTCCGAAAGGTATTCGACTAGCTCGCGGTCGCTCGTGCTTCGTGCGAGCAGCGTGTCGGCGACCTCGTCGAAACCGCGCGCGGTCCGCACCGGGTGAGCCGCGTCGCGCAGCTCTTCGAGATACGGCTTGAGCGCCGAGAGCGGGCGGCAGTCGTCGACGCCGTAGTAGGCGCGGCTCTCCTGGACGCCGCGATGACGTCCGACCCAGAGCTCGCCGTCGAGGCGATCGGTGAAGAACTCGGGCGTCCCGCGGTTGTGCTCGCGCACGAAGAGCACGCTGCGGTGCGTTGCACCCGACGGTTCGAGCACGAGCACGCTGCCCGGCTCGCCGTCACCGACGACATACGCAAAGTCGCTGCCGGGGCGAAAGCGGAAGTACGTATCGTTAGCGCGGACCTGTTCGCGCCCGGCCGAGATGACGAGGTAGGTTCCCGGGTGAGCGCGCGAGAGCATCTCGCGGCGTTCGCGCAAGCGTGCTGCTTCGGGATGAACGTCCCGGCCCGGCGGGCGGTCGAGCCAGCCGGTCGCCATGAACTCGACCAGGGCTTTCGGGGGCTGCGTGTCGTGGGTGGCCTGAGCCGGCTCGGCCGGCTTCTCGGCGCTTCGCTCTACAGACATGGTTCGGCGAAGATTCGCCTAAGGCAGCGCGGGTCATGCCGGAAACCAGTGACGATACGCCGGTTCGCGCCACCGACACGCTGGCAAACGAGCGGACGTATTTAGCATACTTGCGAACGGCGCTCGCCTTCATCGCATTCGGCTTCGTGATCGCACGCTTCTCTCTGTTCGCCCGAGAGTTTTCGGGGCTGCTTCACGGCGTCGTGCCGCAGCCGGGCCTATCGAGCGGGTTCGGCTCGGCGATGGCGATCTTCGGCGTCGGCCTCGCGCTCTTCGCATCCTGGCGATACGTGCAGACGGATCGTGGCCTGCGCGAGGGCCGCGTCGTGGCGATGACGCCGCGCGCCGGATACATTATGACGATCTGCGTCGTGGCGATCGGCGCCGTCGTTGCGCTGGCGTTAATGGTGTATCGTTAGCCGCTCGAGAGGTCGACGTCGAGGCCGATATCGAGCGCGGGAGCGCTATGGGTGAGCCGGCCGACGCTGATGAGATCGACGCCGCTGCGTGCGACCTCAGCGATCGTGTCGCGCGTGATTCCGCCGCTGGCTTCGGTCAATAGCCGCCCGTCGACGATCCGCACCGCTTCGCCCAGCTGCTCCGGCGTCATGTTGTCGAGCAGAACGGCATCGATCTCTTCCTCCAGTGCTTGGCGCAGCTGATCGAGGCTCTCGACCTCGATCTTCATCATATGACCGGCGCGTGCGCGCGCAGCCACCACCGCCGCGTGAATCGATCCGGCCAGCGCAAGGTGGTTGTCCTTGATGAGGACCGCGTCGTCCAAACCGAAGCGATGATTGCTGCCGCCCCCACAGCGAACCGCGTACTTTTCGAGGGCACGCAGGCCGGGCGTCGTCTTGCGGGTGTCGGCCACACGCGCGCGGGTGCCCGCAACCAGGTCGACGAGTTCGCGCGTGGCGGTCGCAATGCCAGAGAGCCGGCACAAGAAGTTCAGCGCCGTCCGCTCGCCGGTCAGAATCGCTCGCGCGCCGCCGCGAACCTGGGCCACAAGCGCACCGGCGCCGACGCGGTCGCCGTCGCTGACGCTTGCGAGCAGCTCGGCGCGTTGATCGAGCGCCGCGAAAACGCGCTCGGCGATCGGCAGACCCGCCACGACGCCGGCGTGCCGGGCGACGATCCGTGCCGACGCCGTGCGTTCCGGCGAGACGATTGCCTCGGTGGTAAGGTCGCCGCCGTGTCCGATATCCTCGAGCAGAGCCGCGCGAATCAGCGGCTCGGCTAAGAACTCAAGCGACGCTGCGGAGTCGCGTAAACGAACGCTTTGCAAGAGCTTCATCCGGCTGCGGGTAGTCGGTGCGATAATGGCTGCCGCGGCTTTCGCGCCGCGCCAGCGCGGCTTCGGTGATCAGCTTTCCGACGACGAGTAGGTTTCGCAGCTCGTTGGCCGCGCGCGGGAACTCGGCCTCCAGTTCCGCGATGCGGCGCAACGCCTCGCGCAGGCCTTGTTCGTGACGAACGAGACCGACGTTTGCATACATCACGTTGCGCAGGTCGGCCGTGGCTTGCGATTCCCCCGCTTGCGCTTGGGATGACGCCGGCTCTCCGGCAAACGCGACGCTACCGCCCGGCGCTGCGATGGCGAAACTCTGGATATCCTTTGCGACCCGCAAGCCGTAGACGAGCGCCTCCAGCAGTGAGTTGCTCGCGAGGCGGTTGGCGCCGTGGACGCCGGTTGCGCTCGTCTCGCCGCAAGCCCATAGGCCGGGCAGCGACGTGCGGCCCCACTCGTCGACGGCGATACCACCCATGTGATAATGCGCGGCCGGCGAGACCGGAATGTTTTCGAGACGCGGATCGATCCCGGCCTCCATGCAGAAACGGAAAACCGTTGGAAACTCGTGCGGAAATCGCTCGCCGATTGCCGCGCGCGCGTCGAGCCCAACGCTGCGCCCGCGCTGTTGCTGCTCGAAGATGGCGCGCGCGACGACGTCGCGCGGCGCGAGTTCGGCATCAGGGTGCGCGGCGAGCATGAAGCGCTCGCCGAGATCGTTCACGAGTATCGCGCCCTCTCCACGCACGGCCTCGGTGACGAGCGGCATGGGATCGCGTCCGATCGAGAGCGCGGTTGGATGGAACTGGACGAACTCCATGTCGGCCAGCACCGCGCCGGCGCGGGCTGCCATGGCGATGCCGTCACCGGTCGCTTGCACGGGATTGGTCGTATAGCGGTAGAGCCGTCCGATGCCGCCGGTCGCGAAGACCACTGCTCCGGCCAAAAAGTCGATCGCGCGTCCGTCGGCATTATCGTGCGCGCGCACGCCGCAGACGCGCCCGCTCTCGAGAATGGCGTCGTCGGCGGTGACGTTTTCCACGATCTCGATCGAGGGATGCGCGCGCACCGCTTCGATGAGGGTCTTCAGGATCTCGTGGCCGGTCGCGTCGCCGCCGGCTTTGACGATGCGGCGGCGCTGGTGCGCGGCCTCGCGCCCGAGTGCGAGTTCGCCGGCGTCGGTACGATCGAAGGCAGCGCCAAGCGCGAGGAGCTCTTCGATGCGCGCCGGCGCGTCGCGGGTGAGAATCTCCACGATCGTCGCATCGTTGATGCCGGCGCCGGCGCGCTGCGTGTCGATCGCGTGCAGGCCCGGCGAGTCGTCCTTGCCGATTGCGGCGGCGATCCCGCCCTGCGCCCAATCGGTCGCCGCGCCTTTCCCGAGGCGCGTCTTAGCGAGGACGGTTACCTTGGCCGGTACGAGTTTGAGCGCCGCCATCAACCCGGCGATCCCGGCCCCTACGACGAGCGCGTCACTATGACGTGTCTCAGTCACGACGGCTGAACTCGAGCATGCGATCCACCGAGCGCCGCGCGCGCTCCGCCACGGCGGTTGGAATCGTCACTTCGTGCTCCATCGCTTCGAGCGAATGCAGCACTTTGGGGAGCGTGTTGCGCTTCATGTGCGGACAGAGATTGCAGGGCCGCACGAACTCGACGTTCGGATAACGCCCCGAAACGTTGTCGGCCATCGAGCACTCGGTCATGAGCAAGATACGCGGGCGCTCGCTGCGAGCGCTCTCTGCGCCGACGTACTCGGTCATGCCTTGGGTCGAGCCAACGTAGTCGGCCTGCGCCAAGACGTCGGGAGGGCACTCGGGATGAGCTAGAACGATCAGCGACGGATCGTCCTCGCGAAAGCGCGCGATGTCCTCGCCGGTGAAGCGCTCGTGCACCTCGCAGTGTCCCTTCCAAGCGATGATCTCGATACCGGTCTGCGAAGCGACGTATTTGGCGAGATACTCGTCGGGAAGGAAGATGACGCGAGGTTCGCCGAGCGCCTCGACGATCTGCAGCGCGTTGCCGCTGGTCACGCAGACGTCCGATTCGGCTTTGACTTCCGCCGAGGTGTTGACGTACGTCACGACCGGAACGCCGGGATACTTCTCGCGGAGCAGCCGGACGTCGGCCCCGGTGATCGAGTCGGCCAGCGAGCAGCCGGCCTTCAAATCCGGAACGAGCACGGTCTTACCCGGGTTGACGAGCTTAGCAGTTTCGGCCATGAAGTGGACGCCGCACAGCACGATAACGTCGGCGTCGGTGCGCGCCGCGTTCATCGCCAAAGCCAACGAGTCGCCGACAATGTCGGCGACGGTGTAGAAAATTTCGGGTACTTGGTAGTTGCGGGCCAGAATAACGGCGTTGCGCTCGCGCTTGAGCCGGTTGATCGCGGCGACAAAGGGAGCGTGCAACGGCCACTCGACGCGCGGGATAACGTGGGCGACCCGCTCGAAAATCGGGTCGGTTTCCTCCGCAACGCTGCGGTCGTAGGGTAGATCGATGACGCTCATGAGATGTTTTTGGAGCCCTCTTCTTATACCCGTCGTCTTGTTGTTCGTTTGCACGAACGCCGGGAGCGCGCGCGGCCAAGGGCTCCCGGGAGTTCCGGCACCGAGCGCCTCGGCCCTTGCCCTTCCCGCCGGAGTGCGCCAGGAGGGCCTCTACCTCACCGCTCCGATTTGGCTCGACGGCGCAGCCCTCTTCCGTATCGCAACGCCGGCCACAGTCACCGGGGACCAAATGTCGGTCGAGGCCAGAGCGCAGTTCATCGAGGCCGCGCTCGCCCAACTCGAATCGCTGCGCGGGAACGAGCCGGATTCAGGCACGGTCTACGATCCCAAGACGCTGCACGTCAGGGTACAACCCGACGGTCCTCAGGCAATCATCTTGGCGGTCGACGCGCACCACTCCAACCCCATCCCGATTTTGACCGTGACGTCGGTCGACGCGAAGTACCAAGGCGAACCGACGACCGCCCTCGCGCAGCAGTGGCAAAGGACGCTGCAAAAGGCCCTCGTGCAAGGCCTCGTCAAACGGCAGCCGGCGACGGTAGCGCGCAATCTGCGCGACCTCTGGCATGCCGCGATCGTCTTCGCTCTGATCACCATCGTCTTGGCCGTGATGTTGCGCGCCTTTCGCAAACGCGAAGCGATGCTCATCGAGCAAGTCGAAGCCGACGAGCGCGCCATCGACGAAGCCCAAGCGCAGGGCGAAGCAAGCGAAGACGCGAGCGCGAGCCGGCGCCTGCACTTCATGGGGTTGGCGATCCGTGCGGCGGATCCGACCTTGAGCCTCGCGATCGTGCGCTCGACGCGCGGTCTGATGTTCTGGGCGATTGTCTTACTGTGGTTCGGCGCGCTGGTTTGGGCCTTGTCGCTGTTCCCGCAAACGACGCCGCTCGGGGCGATCATCTTTCACCGTGCCACGCGCATCGCGTTTACGTGGATTGCCGCGGCGTTGCTGGTGCGCACCGTTGGGATCGGCGTCGGACAGTTCGCGCGCTCCTATCGCAGCCACACGCATGGCCGCGGTGAAGAGAATGCCCGGCGTCTGGTGCGCGTGCCGACCGTCGCGCACACGGTCGTCGCGATCGCGACCTTCGTCGTCTATTTCGTTGCGATTCTCACGACGCTGAGTCTGATGGGCATTTCCACCGGTTCGGTTCTGACCATTGGCGGTTTGGTCGCCCTGGCAGTCTCGCTCGCGGCTCAGAATCTGGTGCGTGACTTTCTCAACGGCTTCCTCGTCCTGGTCGAAGACCAGTACGTCGTCGGTGACTACGTGATCATCGGCAAACGGAGCGGCATCGTCGAGCACATGTCACTGCGCTCGGCGCAGCTGCGCGACAATGCGGGGAATCTGGTTACGATACCGCACGGCCTCGCGACCGACGTTGTCAACTGCTCGCGCAACTGGTCGCGGGTCGATTATCGCATTGCAATCGATGCCAAGGCAGACAGCGAGCGGGCGATGGAGATCCTGCGGCGCACCGTCGACGAGCTGGCGGCCGATCGCGCATGGCACGGCGCGATCACCGAGCCGGTCGAGTGGATCGGCGTCGATGCCGTCTCCGCGGACGGGATCGTGCTGCGCGCCTCGGTGAAAACGGCGCCCTTGCGGCAGTTTGAGGTCCAACGCGAGCTCAACGCTCGCATGGTCGAAGCGCTGCGCCGAGCCGGAATTGCGCTGGGAACTCACGACGCATACGCTGTCTCAGGCGCGGCGCCGACGGGCTTACAATAGGCACACGCGGCCCTGCAAGGGAGCGCTCGCCGCGTGTTAGAGCTTTCAAACATTGGGTACGAGCGCTTCGAGCCATCTTCGAGAATCCAGAGGAGGAAGCTTCCATTATGAACCGCTGGTTCGTCGGCATTATGTCAGTAGGCGCGTTGGTCGCTGGGGCGGCCACGCTCGTCGCGACGGCACAGCCGATGGCGCAGGCGTCGCCGTCAGCATCGCCGTCGGCGAAACCGGTCGCGCAGATGTCGGGTTCGCCGAGCCCGTCGCCTGCGGCGGCCATAGCCCAGATGTCGGCTTCACCGAGCCCATCCGCGGCACCGGTTGCTCAGATGTCGGGTTCGCCGAGCCCGTCGCCTGCAGCGGCCGTAGCGCAGATGTCGGCCTCACCGAGTCCGTCGGCGGCGCCGGTTGCGCAGATGTCGGGTTCGCCGAGCCCGTCGCCTGCAGCGGCCGTAGCGCAGATGTCGGCGTCACCGAGCCCATCGGCGGCACCGGTTGCGCAGATGTCGGGTTCGCCAAGCCCATCGCCTGCAGCGGTCGCCTGGGCACCGCCCGCAGCGCAAGCATCTCCGACCCCGACCCCGATGTCGACGATGCGTCCCTGACGCACCTCCGACGGAGTCTCACAATCGCATCGCGCGCAGCGCGGTGCGATTTGACTCGTTGGATCGCGCCGGATCGTGTCGATAACGTGTGGGTAACTGCAATTTCTTGTGGAGATGTTGTGGACTCGCGCAACAACATCTTGCAAGGTGATTTTTGCTTTGATACCATGCAACCACTTCGTCAAACGATGAAGTGCGGAATGTACGAAACCGTGATCTAACCGCGTTGACGATTCGTCGCGAGAGCGACAATCCGAGTGAGAAGATCGAACCGGATCGAAACGTCGGTGGGAGGCTGGAAACGGTCTCAAACAGGCGAGAATGACCGGAGATACCGCAAAGCCCGCTGCTTTACGCCGTGGGCTTTGTCGCTTCTATACGCCTGCATCGCGGAAGGCAAAGGACCCGCCGGCCGCGCACAGAGGCCTCATGGAGGAGAGCCGGGTCGAGCTCACCTTGCGTGGGCTTATGCTAGGCGCCGCGATCACGCTCGTTTTCACTGCGGCGAACGTCTATCTGGGCTTGAAAGTCGGCCTCACCTTCGCCTCGACGATCCCGGCCGCCGTCATCTCGATGGCGGTTCTGCGCGCCTTCAAGAACGCGACCATCTACGAAAACAATATCGTGCAAACGGTCGCCTCGGCGGCGGGAACGCTCTCCGCAGTTATCTTTGTCTTGCCCGGCTTGGTAATGGTCGGATGGTGGAACGGTTTTCCGTTCTGGCAATCGTTCGGCGTCTGCGCGATCGGCGGGGTGCTCGGCGTGATGTACAGCGTTCCGCTGCGCCGCGCGCTGGTCACGAAATCCGACCTGCCCTATCCCGAAGGCGTGGCGGCTGCAGAGGTCCTCAAGGTAGGGACGCGCGGAGGCGCGGCCGCCGAACGAAACCGGGCCGGATTGATGGCGCTGATCGCCGGCACGCTCGCATCGGGCGCCTTTGCCGCGATCGCGGCCACGCGTCTGTTCGCGAGCGAGGTAAGCGCCTATTTTCGCGTCGGCAATGTGACCTCGGGATTCGGTTTCGGGCTTTCGCTCGCGCTCGTCGGCGCCGGGCATCTGATCGGGCTGTCGGTCGGCTTGGCGATCTTTGCCGGATTGGTCATCGCGTGGGGCATCGCGACGCCGGTTTTGACCGCGTTGCATCCGGCCGCGGGCGCACCGGCCGACGTCGCTTTGGCGGTTTGGTCGCATCAGGTCCGTTTTATCGGCGCCGGCGCGATTGGTGTTGCCGCGCTGTGGACGCTCGGCCGGCTTGCGCAACCGGTCGCGCGCGGTGTTCTCTCCGCGATCGAAGCCGCCCGCCGTCGCAGCGCCGGTGAGGGCTCGCAGCTTCCGCGCAGCGAGCACGACATTCCGATCGCGCTGGTCGCGCAGATCAGCCTTCTCTGCCTTATTCCGCTGACGGTGCTGTTGGCAAGTTTCGTCTCAGGCACTTCGCTGGCTCCGGCCGCCGTGGCGATGACGGTCGCCGCGCTCGCTTACATCGTGATCGCGGGATTCTTCGTCGCCGCTGCCTGCGGGTATATGGCCGGCTTGATCGGCTCGTCGAACAGCCCCGTCTCCGGACTGGCGATTCTGGCGGTGCTCGGCGCCTCGCTGTTGCTGCTCGCACTCGCAAAGAGCCTGGCGCTGGATGCGGTGCCCGCCCTCATCGCATACGCGCTCTTCGTCACGGCCGTGCTACTTTGCGTTGCGACGATTTCGAACGATAACCTGCAAGACCTCAAGACGGGCCAACTCGTCGATGCGACGCCTTGGCGACAGCAGGCAGCATTAATTGCGGGCGTGGTGATTGGCGCGCTAGTGATTCCGCCGATCCTCGACTTACTCAACCACGCGTACGGTTTTGCAGGCGCCGCAAACTTGGGCGCCATAGCCAGACCGTTGCCCGCACCGCAAGCCACGCTCATCTCCGCGCTCGCAAAAGGGGTGATCGGAGGGCAAGTCGATTGGGCCTTAATCGGCACCGGTGCACTGGTTGGCGCCGCGATGGTCGCGGTTGACGAAGCGATGCGTTTCACGGGACGTTGGAGGCTGCCGCCGCTCGCGGTCGGGTTGGGCATCTATCTGCCGGTCTCAACGACCGCGCCGGTTGTACTCGGGGCGGTCGCCGGCTGGGCCTACAATCGCTGGTCGTCGCGCCGAACGAATCCCGAGCAAGCCAAGCAACTCGGCGTTCTGGTTGCGTCCGGATTGATCGTCGGCGAGAGCCTCTTCGGCGTGCTGCTCGCCGGTATAATCGTCGCGAGCGGACGGCCGTCGCCGTTCGCGCTGGTCGGCGATAGCTTCGCGCAGGCAGCTAACGCGATCGGAACGGTGGCATTCTTGCTCGCTCTCGCGGGGCTCTACGCATGGGCTGGGTGGCTCTCGCGTACATCCGCGCCCGATCTGGAGCTCCGGCGAGAGTGAACGAGGCGGACGTCGAAAGACTCTTCGAACTCTCAGCCGAGTTTGGGAATGATTGCAGTACGATCCTTTGAAATGACGTCGGGCGCTACAACCGCACCAAGAATGGGACGCCTCGGCCGCTTTGCTCTTCTTCTAATGCGCGTAACGGCGGTACTCCTCGCCTCGCTGGTCGTCGCGGGCTGCGGGCATCATCGTCGCGGCCACGGATTTCCGTCGCCTGGGCCGGCGACCATCCCAATGGCCACAGCGGCGCCGGCTACCGTTCATCCGAGCGTCCAAATCGCGGGCATCATCGCGCCGTATCAGAACGTTTCCATGTCGAGCTCGCTGGTCGAGCCGGCCGACTCGGTCGCCGTCATCGAAGGCGATTACGTCCGCCGAGGCCAGACCTTGGCGGTGTTGGACACCACCGATCTGCGAGCCAGTTACAATGCCGCCGAGCGCACCGCGGTCTCCGACGCTGCGCGCACGCAGCAGACGCAATATCAAGCCACGCTCAACATCGGGCAGGGCAACGATGCGGTCCGCAACGCGCAGGCCGCCTTGCTCCAGGCGCAACAGACGCTCAAGCTCGATCAGGAGAATCTCGTGCGCTATCAGGCACTGCTCACCAGCGGTTACGTCTCGCAGCAGCAGGTCGATCAGCAGCGCACGATGGTTCACAACGATCAGCAGGCGGAGCTCTCCGCACAAGCCAGCCTCTCGTCGGCAGTCCTGAACGCGCGGGTGAACGGCACGTATCAACAAGGCTTGCAGGCCGCGAACGTCGCGTCGGCTTCGGCGGCCGCCGAGGCGGCCTACGCGCAGGCGGCGCAGATTCAAGCTTCGATCGACAAGGCTCTCATCGTCTCGCCGGTTGACGGCGTCGTGGTGAATCGCAACTTGAATCCCGGCCAGTATCCTGGCTCGCAGACGATCTTCACTGTGCAGCAGCTCAACCCGGTCTACGCCATGCTGAACGCATCCTCGGAGGACGTCTTTCGCATCCGGCGCGGCGGGGCCGTAACGGTCAGCGTCGCCGGGGTTGCCGGTGCAAGCTATAGCGGAAAGGTTAGCGCGGTGCTCGGCCAGGTCGAGCCCGGCTCGACCAACTTCACGGTCCAGGCGATCCTCGCCAATCCGGGTCTCCATCTGAAATCCGGCATGGCCGTAACCGGCACCGTTTCACTTCCGGCAGTGAGTGGAATCGCGATTCCGACGACGTCTTTCCTCGACGATTCACACGACAGCGTCATGGTCGTCGCCTCGGACGGCACCGCGAAGACGCAGAGCGTACGCGAACGCGGCAGCGACGGAACCAGGTCGGTGGTGACTGGTCTCGCGAGCGGGACGAAGGTGATCTCCAACGGACAGCTGGGCATTACGTCCGGACAGCAGATTGCGGGCTCGCCCGGCTCACCCGGTCCCGCGGGCTCGCCCCACCCCGCCGACTCGCCGCGCCCCGCCGACTCACCGTAGGTAACCGGGCTCGTCTATGTGGCCGACTCGGATCTTCGTTCAACGGCCGACGCTCGTCTTCGTCGCGCTGGCGTTGATCGCGGTTTTGGGCTCCGTCTCACTGGCGACGATCGTCCAACAACAGTTTCCGAACATCGACTTTCCGACGATTACCGTCCGCGCTAGCTATCCCGGCGGCTCGACCACGCAGATTCGTGACGCGATCGTCAAACCAATCGAAGACGCGATCGCGGGTGCTCCGAATCTCGATCACATCAACACGACCGTCCAGCAAGGACAGGCGACGATCTCGGCGGTTTTCGACCTGAACTCGAACAAGACGACCGACCTCGTGCAAATTCAACAGCGCGTTCTGCTCGCACAAGCAAATCTTCCCACCGACATGCCGGCTCCGACCGTTGGGACGTTCGATCCGGCGATGGCGACCGTCGTTACCCTCGGCGTCAGCTCGCGTTCGCTCTCGTCGGGCACGCTCTCCGCGATCGTAACCAACAATATCGTGCCAGATCTGGAACAAGTCGACGGCATCTCGAACGTCAACGTCGGCGGCTCGGTCACGCCCGCGATCGAAGTCGCCGTCAACCCGAATAAACTTTCCTCGGCCGGCTTCACGCTCAACGACGTCGTCAGTACGATTTCTTCCAACAACAACCGCGAGCCGGGCGGCATCGCCTATCAAGAGAATCGCGAGACGACGATCGACGTCCGCGGCGATGTGACCACGCCTCAGAGTGTCGCGAATCTGCCGATCCAGGCAGCCTCACAGTTCACTTCGACGTTTGGAAACTCGACCTATACCGAGCCGGCGTTGCCCGGCGCGCCGGGCGCTCCGCAGAGTTCTTCTGCCACGGGCGCCGGCGCCGGCAGCATCACGCTCTCCTTGCCCTCGCCGCCTTCGGCCGCGGGCACAACGTCGGGGACGAGCACAGCCGCAGTGACGGCGGCGGCGCAATCCTCGAGCGTTGCGGCGCCCACCCCGTCGCCGTTCGTATCGATCGCGACGGCTTCGACGGTGATTGCGTCGCCCTCGCCGCTCCCAACGTCGGTGCCGGCCGCTCTCGCAGCCGCCACGCTCACGCAGACTGCGCCGACTCCGGCCGCAACGACGGCGCCGGCTACCTCCATTAGCGCCCCGTCCAGCACCGGCGCAGGTTGGGGCGGTGTGTCGCTCTCGAACCTCAATCAGTGGAGCGCCTCGGCGCGCGTCATGAACGTCGGCGACGTAGCCCAGGTCACCGATTCTTACGAGCCGCAGCGGCAGTTCAGTTACGTCAATTCGGCGCAGACGATCTCGCTCGGCGTGCAGAAGTCGACGAATGCCAGCGAGGTGACCGCGGCCCAGAACGTACTGAAAGCGCTGCCGTCGATCGAGCACACCTATCCGGCGATCGACTTCCAAATCCTCAACAATCAAGCCGCTTACACGAAGCAGCAAATTTGGGGCGTCTTTCATACGCTGATCGAGGCGATCCTGATCACGGCGGTCGTCATGCTGTTCTTCCTGCGCTCGTGGCGCAACTCGATCGTCGTTCTCATTGCGATCCCAGCCTCGCTCTGTGTAACGCTGACCGCGATGAAGATCGTGAACTTCACGATCGACACGGTTTCGCTCTTGGCCATGACGCTGATCATCGGTATCCTGGTCGACGACTCGATCGTTGTGCTCGAGAACATCGAGCGCCACCACGAAAACGGCGAGCCGCCGCACGAGGCCGCGATCAAGGGACGTACGCAGATTGGGCCGGCCGCGATCGTGATCACCCTCGTGGACGTTGTCGTCTTCCTTCCGATCGCGTTCCTGCCGGGAACCGTCGGACGGTTCCTTTCCGAGTTCGCCTTGGTGGTGGTCGTCGCGACGCTGACGTCGCTCGCCGTTTCGTTCACGATCACACCCTCGCTCGCAGGCAATTGGTCGCTGCTTTCGCGTTGGAAAGCGCCGAGACCGATCGAGAGTTTCGCGCGAGGATTTGAACGGGTGCGTCAATGGTACGCGCGACGCGCGCTGCCGTGGGCGCTACGGCGGCCGCGGCTGATTTTTGCGATCTGCGGCGTCGCAGTGGTGGCTTCGCTGCTGCTCGTTCCGCTCGGCGCCGTGGGCTTCGAGTTCATGCCGCCGGTTGACCGCGGCGAGGTTTTCGTCCAACTCACCTATCCCACCGGCACGCCGCTAACGACCGTGAATGCTGCGATCATGGCGATCGACAAGCGCTTTACCTCGCTGCCCGACGTCCAATCCTTGACCGGTCTCGCAGGCGGAACGCAGTCCAACTTCGGCGGCTTGATCGCGCAGGGTTCGGTCGGACAGATTCACGTCTTTCTCAAACAGAATCGGCAGCGTCCGACCGATACTTGGGTACGCATCCTCGGGCGCATCGCTTCGCAGATCGCCCCCACCGCCAAGGTCGTCGCAATTCCCGCAACCGGCACCGGCGGCGGCAACCAGCAGCCGATCGATTATCTCGTCGCCTCAACCAACGACGATCCGGACAAATACGCCGAACAAGTGGCGCAAGCGCTGCGTGAGACGCCCGGGACGGCGAACGTGAACAGTTCGGCGGAGCGCCTCGCGCCGCAGATGGACATCGAGTTCGATCGCGAGCTCGCTCGCGCAATGAACGTAAACATCGGGCAGGCCGCGGCTGCGATCCGCGCTGCCTACGGCGGAACGCTGGCGACCCAGTTCCAAACTTCGAAGGGCATCATGTACGTGCAGGTGATCTACCCACCGGCCTTCCAGACGACCCTGCGCACGATCAGTCAAATCCCGCTGCGCAGCAACAGCGGCACGCTCACCTACATCGGCGACATCGCGAAGCTCGTGAACGATCCGGCCGAACCGCTGATGACACGCGTCAATCGCCAGACCGTCGTACACGTGCAGTCGAACCTCGCCCCCGGCGCCACGCAATCGATCGTGCAGAACAACTTCATGCACCGGCTGGCGGCGCTGCATCTGCCCGATACGGTATCGGTCCGTGCGAATGTCGGCGGACAGCAACAGAACCTCTCCGACACCGTTAACGGCATGGCCATGGGCCTGCTCTTATCGCTCTGCCTCGTCTACCTGTTGATGGTCGCGCTGTACGACAGCTACCGGCTGCCCTTCATCATCATGTTCTCCGTGCCGGTGGCGGCGGTCGGCGCGCTGACCTCACTGGCGATCACGCATCAGGCGCTCAATCTCTTCTCGTTGATCGGAACCGTGCTGCTGGTAGGACTGGCTTCGAA
>JASHPI010000134.1 GCA_030038215.1 Vulcanimicrobiota bacterium
TCTCGCCCCGTTTGCCGACAAGCCGACGATCCTCTTGCAACCCGAAGGCAATAAGCCGGGAAACATAGCGCTGGCGCTGGCGTATGCGAAGGCGCATCCGCAGCGCTTTCGGCTTTCACTGCAAACGCATAAATTCATCGGAGTGCGATGATTCTGCTGACGTGCGCGGTCGAGCGAGAACTGGCCTTTTGGCAGTCACGTCCCGGTGTGAGGCGCCTGATCACCGGCGTCGGTCCGGTCGAAGCCGCTTGCACCGTCAGTGCGGCTCTCGCGCGAGCCGACTACTCGCTGGTGGTCAATGCCGGCATCGCCGGCACGCTCGATGACGCCATCGCGATCGGGGAAGCGACGATCGTCGGCGGCGAGCGCTTCGAACAAACGCTCGAAAACGGGCGGCCGATCGAACTGCCCGATGGAGAGCCGATCGTCGAGGGCGTGTTTTCGGACCCCGCGCTGGTTGCGCGTCTGAACGCCGACGGTTTTCCAGTCGTCCGCGGCATCACGGTCTCGAGGGTCACCACGACCACGGAGACCGCGCGCCGTTATGCGCGCCACGGCGCCCAGGTCGAATCGATGGAGGGCTTTGCCGTGCTGCGTGCCGCGCAACTTGCCGGCGTGCCGGCGATCGAGCTGCGGGCGATCTCGAACCGCTGCGGGGCTCCCAAGCGTGACTGGAACTTCGCCGCCGGCTTTGCCGGAGTAGAGCGCATCGTACAGGCGCTCTTCGCTCGGCTTGAGGACGGGAACGCACGGTGACCGAGTACACGCTGGCGTACTCGCCGTGTCCAAACGACACCTACATCTTTGGCGCGCTCACCAACGGCCTGCTCGACGGCGCGCCGTCCGTGCGCGTCCGCCTCGCCGACATCGAGGAGCTCAACGACGCCGCTGCGCGCGGTGAATTCGAACTCACGAAGGTCAGTTACGGCGCGATCCCCTTTCTCATGGAACGGTACCGCATTCTGCGCGCCGGCGGCGCCCTCGGTCGCGGCTGCGGTCCGCTGCTCGTCGCGCGTCCGGCTGCCTCGCCCGCTTTCTTGAGCGACTTCATCCATAAGCGCATCGCCATCCCGGGTGAACGCACCACGGCCTTCATGTTGTTGCAGCTTGCGCTCGGAGGCCGGCCCAAGACCGTGCAGATGCGTTTCGATCGCATCATCGCGGCCGTCGCGCGCGGGGAAGTCGACGCCGGACTGATCATTCACGAGTCGCGCTTTACATACCGCGATGCCGATTTGATCGCAATTGCCGACCTTGGTGAATGGTGGGAGAACATGACGCTTCTCCCGATTCCGCTCGGGGCGGTGTTGGTCCGCGACGACGTGAGCGACGCGCAAGCGCGCGCGATTGATGCGGCCATCCGCCAAAGCATCGCCTTCGCCCGCGGGAACCAAGCTGCGATCATGCCCTACGTGCGCGAGCACGCCTTCGAGATGAGCGAGGACGTCATGCGCGCGCACATTGAGCTCTACGTCAATGAGTTTAGCCAGGATGTCGGTGATGCGGGCATCCAGGCCGTCCATGCGCTCTTCGAGCGCGCTCGCGCCGCCGGCGTCCTTCACACCGAGACGGAGCCCCGCTTCGTTTGAACGAAGCGGGCGGCATGCGAAGAAGCAACTTTTTGGCGGGCGGCGCGGCGCTCGCTCTCGCGAGCACGTCGCGCCTTGGGGCCGAGCCGCTTCCCAGCGCTCGCATCGAGCTTGGAAACGAAGTTTTCTTACGCGAAACCTGGCGCGATCTGGGCGGACGCAGCGTCGGGGTGGTCGCAAATCAGAGCGGCGTCACCTCCCGCCTCGAGTCGATCGTCGACGCGATTCTCCACCACGGAGGCATCCGGATCAAGGCGGTTTACGCCCCCGAGCACGGCTTTCGCGGGGACCGCGGCGCCGGCGCGTCGGTTGCATCGTACGTCGACCCGGAGACGCATCTACCCGTCTATAGCCTCTACGGCGCGTCGCGTCACCCCAGCGCTGCCATGCTCGAGGACGTCGACGTGATGCTCTTCGACATCCAAGACGTCGGCTCGCGCGCCTATACGTTCATCTCGACGATGGCCTACGCCATGCAGGGCGCGAAGACGTATGGACGCGAGTTCTGGGTGCTCGATCGTCCGAATCCGATCGGCGGCGCCGTCGAGGGTCCGGTTCTGGAGCCGGCCTATGAGTCGTTTATCGGCCTCTATCCGATTGCAATGCGACACGGCATGACCGTCGGCGAGCTGGCGATGCTGTTCAACGATCACTTCGGCATCGGAGCCAAGCTGCGCGTCGTGAAGATGAACGGCTGGCGTTCTTCGATGATCTGGCCCGATACGGGTCTGCAATGGGTCCAAACGTCGCCGAACATTCCAGACTGGCAGACGACGATCGTCTACGTCGGTACCGGATTGCTCGACAGTGCCGGCATCAATAACGGCAGCGGTTTCACCAAGCCGTTTTTCCTAGCCGGCACGGCCGGCATCGACGGATCGCGATTGGCGGCGCATTTGAACCTTCGCAACCTGCCCGGGGTTTGGTTTCGGCCGGCGGCGTGGCAACCGCTGACCGGTTTTTGGCAGAATCACGAACTGACCGGAGTCGAGCTGATCGTCTTCGATCCGCGCCGCTTCGTGGCCGTGCGGACGGCAGTCGAGATCCTGGTCGCGGTTCGCGATCTCTTCCCGCGCGCGATCTCGATCCAGAGCGTGAGCGGCATGGATCGCGATTGGGGAACCGATTCGGCCCGTCAAGGCCTGCTTGCGGGCAAGACCGCGGACGAGATCCTGGCGCAGTGGGACGCGAGCGTCGCCGCCTTCGAAGCGATGCGCGCGCGGTTCCTGTTATACGGACCCTGACTCAAAGAGCGTCTCCAGTTCGTCGACCCTCTCCGCCGCGAGCGCATCGGCGGCCAAGAGCAACGCTGCGTTGAGCCGGCGCAGTTCGGGATCGATGTTCGCCGCGTTCGAGCGGAGCGTGTCGCGCCACATCGCAAAGTGCATCTTGGAAACGCGCACAAGCTCGCGTGCAACAGGCCCGTACAGGCGCTGGTCGACGTCCCGGTCGCGCAGAAGCCGGGCGTACGCCACGCCAAGCAACTGCGGCAGATGCGACGTCAGCGCGACGGCACGGTCGTGCTCCTCGGCCGAAACCGCGAACGGCGCAGCCCCCAGCGATGCGATGAACTCGCACGCGCGCCGGTCGAGCCGGTCATCGCCGCTGGGCACGTAGGCCCACGAGCGGCCCTCGAAGAGATCGGCGCGCGCCGCCCCCGCGCCGGCGCGCTCGCTCCCGGCCAACGGATGCGTTGCAACGAAATTTCCGAGTCCGCGTGCCGCGGCGATGACCGGCACCTTCACCGAAGCGACATCCATGACAAGCCTTGCCCGCCGCGCTGCCACGCCTCGAAGCCTCTGAAGTTTGCGCAGCGTCGACTCGAGGTGAGCGGCGAGGACGAGGACATCGGCCGAGCCGGTGAGCTCGTCTTCGTCCGTGGCCGCGTCGATCGCGCCGCAGGCGTGCGCTTGCGACAGCGCCGCCGGGTCGCAGTCGTAGCCGAGGACGCGCGCTCCGTGTGCGCGCGCTCGCATTCCAATCGATCCGCCGATCAAGCCTACGCCGAAGAGCCCGATCGCGCGCGCGCTCATCGCGCAGCGCGCAACAGATCAGGACGCAGCGCGACGGCTTTATCGAGGTACACGTGCTCGATTCCCTCGAGCGATCGCCGCGTGTTGACGTGCATCAGCACGCGAATGCAG
>JASHPI010000135.1 GCA_030038215.1 Vulcanimicrobiota bacterium
CAAAGCGGATCTTCATCCTCTCCTCATCGCTCCGGGACGAGGTATAGCTGGGCCGCAGCATAGTCAAACTGCACTTTGAACTGCTGCAAAAAAGCCGCTCCGAGATGGCCGAAAGCGGTGCCTTGCAGAGTTTGAGTGGTTCCGATGAGCTGAGGACCGGTGCGATACTCGCCGATGGTGACTTGCGGGATCTCGCCGATCATCTCGACGCTGGAGCCGCCGATCCCGCTGACTTGGCGGCGCTGGGTTGCGTTAAAGAGCCCCGGGTGCTTGGCGTAGAACTCATACGCGAGGTTGATATTCGACTCGTCGCCCGTATCCACCGCTAATTGGACGCCGAGCGTTCCGAGCTGGACGCTGACCACCGGCACGAAGTCTTCGAAGGCGAGCGGCACGGTGATGGCGCCGCTTGCGGGCGGAGGATCTAAAAGGACCGAGTGGGCGTTGGTGTCGAGCTCGACCGTCGTCGTGGCCAAGAAATCGGCGCCCAGCACCACGTCGTACCCGTAGCGTCGAAGGTCGTTGAGCACGACGTAGTAGGCATCTGGGTAGGTGGCGTTCCCGACCTTCAGTGGCCCGGCGCGTACGACTTGCGTCGAATAGCCGCCAAGACCGAGGACTTGGTACGTTCCAACCACGGTAGCTCCGAGCTCGGCCGCAAGTTCGGAGCTCATCGAGAGGCCCGAGTTTCCGGTGTCGAGCAGGCAGCGCACGGCAATTCCCGCGATGTTGCAGTCCACGATCGGCGTCACCGCCTTCGGGTCGGTGGGAACCGGATCGGAGCGCCCTGCAAAGGTGGGAAGCGGCCCGTGCGGCGCAGGAAAGGCCGAAGCGACTCGCGCGCGGTTATCGTAGCGTTCGAGAACGCGGCCATTGTGCAGGACTTCGTAAGGCATCATTAAGCTGCCGACGCGTCGATAATCGCGGTACTCGAACTCGTCGTCGCCGTTTAAATCGCGCACGTAATGGATCAGCGCGCTTAGCGGATCGATGAATATCCGCAGCGGGATCGAGTCGGCGTCGGCTAGGATAAGTGTCCGATACCGCTTGCCGCCTACGGTGGCGCTGCCGTCGTCGGTGATGCGACCGTGGGCGGCGAAACCGGGCGCGAGGAATCCGAGCGAGGCTACCAGCCGGAGCGAGCGCAGGTACGGCTCCGCCCGCGAGGATTTTGGGAGCGCGGTGCCATTGATATTTGTTGAGAAAAGGTGGCTTCCGTCGAAATAGCTCCCGTCGCACAGGGCTCCCGTACAGTGGCGCACGGCGATTCGCAAACCTTCGCTGTCACTGAAAACGACGGTCGCCTGACCGTTGATGGTGAGCCGTGAGAGCGAGACGATGTGAGCTTCCCAAATGGGACCCGCCGCGGCGCGCATGCGATCGAGCAAGTGCGCGGTATCGTCAGGGGCCGCCCCAAGCACCGTTAGCCCCAGCATAAAGAGCAGGCCGATACGTCCGGCGAACTCCCGGGGCCGAAGACTGAAGGACACGAGGACATGAATTTCGAGTTGCTCGACCGCTATCTTCTCGATAGCGAACCATCGAAGGGTGAAGTCGTGCGCCGGCTGCTCGAAGCGCGCCCCGGCGGCGAGGGCGCCCAGCCCTTCTACGAAGGCCTCGGCCGCCTTGGCGCGCGCACGCCGGATCTCGCGCTGATCGCGTTGCGTCTGGTGCTCGCGGGTGAGCGGGCCGACGATGACTGCGTCACGCGGCTGCGCGCCGTCGTCCAGCGCGCACGCTCCGGCGACGCAACCGCGCGCGACGAATACCGCGCAATCGTTGAAAAAGTAGGGTCGTGAAGCTCTCAACCGAGGCGCTCACCGTCGCCTTCTCCAGCCACGCGAAGTTCGCGCTCGATCGGGTTTCGCTCGCCGTCGAGGAGCGCCGCACGCTAGCGATCGTCGGTCCCTCAGGAGCCGGCAAGACGACCTTGCTGCGCGTTATCGCCGGCCTTTTGAAGGCGCACGGCGGTGACGTGCGGCTCGACGGCACGTCGATCGCAGCCCTACCGCCCCGTCTGCGACGGATCGCTTTGGTGTTTCAAGACGATGCGCTTTTCACCAACATGAGCGTGCGCGACAATCTTCGTTTCGCGATTCGCGACGCGTCTACGAGCGACGGCGACCGCGTCACCTCGACGGCGGTTGCCCTTCACGTTGCCGAACACCTCGACCGCCGGCCGCGTCATCTCTCCGGAGGCGAGCGCCAACGCGCATCGATCGCGCGCGCGTTGCTTTCGGATCCAATCGCGCTGTTGCTCGATGAACCGCTCGCGCATCTCGACCCATCGCTGCGGCGCTCGGTGCGCGACGAGGTCATCGGACTGCGCCAGCGATTCGCCGGACCGATACTCTACGTCACCCACGATCACGCCGAAGCGATGAGCGTCGGAGACGACCTGGCGGTGCTCGTCGAGGGCCGGATCGAGGACGCCGGCGAACCCCAGCGCGTTTATGATGCGCCGCGCACGCTTACCGTGGCTCGCTTCCTAGGCGAGCGCCCGATGAATCTTTTCGACGACGGCGCGAGCATCGCGGGCATCCGTCCCGAACACGTCCGGATCGTTGCGAACGGCACGCTGCGCGGCCGCGTCGCGCGCCGCGAACCGACGGGCGCCGACGCGTATCTCGAGGTCGAGACGCCGCGCGGCCTCCTGGTCGTCCGCGTCAGCGCGGCCGACGGCGCGCGAGTGGGCGATCTCGTCGGGCTCGAGTTGCCGGCGCCGTTCCTGCGGTACTTCGATCGCGCGTCGGGGATCGCCGTGCAAGCGGAGCAACCTGCGTGATCGATCTCGGCGCGCTGGCGCGCGGCGTCGTGGCAACGGGCTTTACGCGCGCGGGCGAATCGCCGATGCCGCCCTACGGTGGTTATCTGCTCTTCGAGCGTGACGGCACCTCGGTACAATCGGTTCGCGCGCTGACCGACGAGATGCGTGCGATCGCCGGGACCCAAGCGCCGCTGATTGCGATCGATCAAGAAGGAGGCACGGTGGCGCGTTTGCGCGACGGCCTCGAGCCGATGCCGTCGATGATGGCGCTCGGTGCGGCCGACGATCTCGAACTCGCGCAACGCGCCGGCGAACAAACGGCCTTCGACTTGCGCCGCGCCGGGTGCACGCTCGACCTTGCACCGGTGCTGGATCTGGCCCTCGACGAGCGCAACACGGTGATCGGAACGCGTTCGCTCGGATCCGACCCCGCACGCGTAGCCGCGCTCGGCGTGGCGTTCGGACGCGGACTCATGCGCGGCGGCATCCCTCCGTGCTACAAGCATTTCCCCGGCCACGGCGCCACCGCGGTCGATTCGCATGAAGCGTTGCCGGCGATCGACGCCGACGAAGCGACGTTGCGCGCGCGCGACCTCGTTCCATTTGCCGCCGTTGCGCGCGAGGCGCCGGCCATCATGAGCGCGCACGTTCTCGTGCGCGCATTCGACGCGAAGTCGCCGGCAACGCTCTCGCGGCGAATCGGAATGGACCTTCTGCGTGGAGAGCTCGGATTCGGCGGAGCGTATCTGACGGACTGCTTGGAGATGAACGCCGTGGCCGCGCAAGGATCGGCCGAAAGCGCCGCGCGAGCGCTTGCCGCAGGCGCCGATCTGCTGCTCTTCAGTCGCAAACCCGAGCTCGCCGCCGAGTCGGCCGAACGGATCGAGCGCGACGTGCGGGAGGGAAGGCTTCCACTCGAACGTCTGCAAGAGGCGTATGCGCGCGTACAGCAGTTGCGTCAAGCCGGCGCACCGCCGTTGCCGGTCACGGCGTTTCCGCCGCATCCGGGAGTCGGACGCGAAATCGCCCGGCGCGCGGTAACGCTTCTGCGTGGGCTGCCGCATGCGGATCCGGTCGCCTCAATCGTGGTCTCCTTCGGCGGCGAACGAAGCGCGAGTCTTACGCGTGAAGCGCCCGTGCTGCGGGAAGTCACTGCGGCGGCGGATCCGGGTGAAGCCGAGGTCGATCGCATCCTGGAGAGTCTGGCAGAACGTGCGCGCCGACCGCTCCTGTTGGCACGTCGCGCGCACCTCCACCCGTCTCAAGCACGCGCGATCGCACGCATCGTCGCGCGCTATCCGGACGCCGCCGTCGTCTCGCTGCTCGAACCATTCGATCTGCCGCTTTTTTCGAGCGCACGCCACTTGCTGGCAACCTACGGGGACGCTCCGGTCTCGTTGGGCGGGTTGGCCGACGTGCTTTTCGGCGGCAGCCTGCCCGAAGGCCGCCTTCCGGTCGAGCTGCCGGAGCCGGTACGTGGTTGACACCCGCGTGGCGCGCTTCGCTGCCACGGACGAGACGATGCGAGCCGCGTGCGACGTGCAATTCACCGGCGCCGTGGCGCGCGTCGAACATGCAGGTCGCGTGGTTTTTGAGCGAGCTTACGGGAAGACGCGCTCCGATGCGGGCGCGCGCCCCGTCTACTCGGACACGCGCTTCGACCTAGCGTCGTTGACAAAACTCTTCGTTGGGACGCTGACCTTGGAGTTGGCCGGCAGCAGCGCCCTGGGACTCGACGAATCGCTGGCGAGCAATCTCCCGGAATGGCGCGGCCGCCCGCAGGAGGCAATCACCGCGCGAATGCTGTTGGCGCATACGTCAGGCATGAACTCCGGTGCGGACTACCGCGCCATCCTTTCGGAGAACGTCGAGCGCTTCGCGCTGACCACGGACCTGCTCGCCGCTCCCGGCGAGCGCGTCATCTACAGTGACCTGGGTTTCATCGTGCTCGGTGTTCTGCTCGCGCGTGCATCGGGCCGATCACCGGCCGCGCTGATCGATCGAACCTTTGGATCGGCGTCGCTCGGCTTTCGCCCTCGGGCCGGACAGACGGCGAGCATTCCGGCGACCGAAGAAGACGCCTGGCGCGGGCGCGTGCAGGGCTTCGTGCACGACGAGAAAGCCTATCTTATGGGCGGAACGGCTGGGCACGCAGGACTCTTTGGCACTGCCGCCGACGTGGCGGCATTGACCGAGTCGTATCTCGGAGTGCTGCACGGTCGCCGGCACGACACGCGCGTGCCGGCTAGCCTCTTGCGCGAGGCGCTGCGCGAGCAGGCCTACGATCCGGTGCTGCGCCGCGGACTTGGTTGGGCTCTCAAAACGAGCGATGAGAACTCGTGTGGAGCGTCCATGGATGCTTCGAGCTTCGGCCACACTGGCTTCGTCGGCACGTGCGTTTGGGCGGATCCGCTGCGCGACGTGCAGGGCGTGCTATTGACCAACGCCGTGTACTTCGGTCGCAACGACATTCGGGATTTTCGCGCGAGCTTCTATGAAGCGATGATCCAAGACTTAGGCTTGGAATGATCGCGGTAGGGTTGATGAGCGGCACGTCGCTGGACGGCGTCGACGCCGCGCTCGTGAAGATCCTGCCGCAAGCTCGCGGATATGCGGTCGAGCTGCTCGGCTTCGAGACGCGTCCGTTTGAAGAAGAGCTCCTGGCTGCGCTGCGTGCCGCTCTGCCTCCTAACGACGGCAGCGTCGCGGTCGTCGCAGCGCTGCACCACGCGCTCGGACGCGCGTACGCGCAAGCCGCGCGCGCGATCGCCGTCGGGAGTTCGCTCGGCTTCGTCGCTTCACACGGGCAGACCGTCTGGCACGACGGTCCACGACACGTGACGCTGCAGCTCGGAGACGCCTTCACCATTCGCGAGGCGGTCGGAGCCACCGTCTGCTACGATTTTCGTAGCGCGGATTGCGCGGCCGGCGGTCACGGTGCGCCGCTCGTTCCGTATGTGGACGGGCTCTTCTTCGCGAGCGAAGACGAGGATCGTGTAACCGTCAATCTCGGCGGCATCGCCAACATCACGCTGCTGCGCCGGGGCGCGTCGCCGCGTCAGGCCGTCGCGTTCGATACCGGCCCCGCCAACATGCTGCTCGATGCGTTCGTTCGCGAGCGCACGCGCGACGAACGCCGGTACGATCGCGATGGCGCGCTTGCGGCAGCCGGTCGGGTTGACGGCGAGCTGCTGGCGGCGATGCTCGCTGACGACTACTTCGCGCAAGCGCCGCCCAAGTCGACCGGCCGCGAGCATTTCGGGGCGCACTTCTTGGCCCGCTACGGCGAACGCTTGGGGCGCTTGCGCCTCGAGGATGGCGCCGCGACGCTCACCGAACTCACCGCGGCATCGTTAGCCGATGCGATTCTGACGGCCGGATTCACCGGCGCGCGGGTCATCGTTAGCGGCGGAGGCGCACGCAATCGAACGCTGCTGGTGCGCCTCGCGGAACGGCTCGCACCGGCGCGCGTCGAAACCTCGGACGCAATGGGAATACCGGCGGAAGCAAAAGAGGCGATAGCGTTCGCGGTTCTCGGCTACGAGACGCTGCGCGGGCGGGCCGGGAACGTCCCGGCCGCCACCGGCGCCGTGCATCCGGTCGTCCTCGGAGCGATTGCGCCGTACCATTTGGGCGAGCTGCTCGCCGAGCTGGAGCTCGAGTGCCGGGAGTGAGCTCAGCACTTCCGCCGACCGAACAGATCAACTCAAAAAGCCGCGGACTCGACCTCATGAGCACGCCCGAGCTGGTCGAGCTGCTCGTTTCCGAGCAACGCCAAGCCGTAGATGCCGTTCTGGCGCAAACGCGCGAGATCGTTGAGGCCGTGAATGCCATCGCGACACGCATGCGGCGCGGCGGGCGCTTGCACTACGTCGGCGCCGGCAGCAGCGGACGCATCGGAATGCTGGATGCGACCGAGATGCCGCCCACCTTTGGAACGCCGCCCGATTTGGTCTGTGCGCACATCGCGGGCGGTCCGATGACGCTCGTGCGCGCGATCGAGGGTGCCGAGGACGATCTGGAGGCCGGCGACGCGGCAATGCGCGATCACGTACTGGTCGGCGATAGCGTGATCGGCATCTCGGCCGGCGGGCACGCGGCCTTCGTCGTGGGCGCGCTCGAACGCGCGCGGGTGATTGGCGCTTACACCGCTGCAATCGTCAGCGTCGCAGATTCGCCGCTGACGCGCGCGGCGCAAACCGCGATCGTTCTGGCGACCGGAGCCGAAGCGTTGACCGGTTCGACGCGTCTGAAGGCCGGTAGCGCTCAGAAGATCGCGCTGAACACGATCTCGACGGCGGTGATGGTTATTCTTGGCAAGGTCTTCGATAACTTGATGGTCGACGTCGTCGCAAGCAATCGGAAGTTGCGCGACCGGGCACTGCGTTTGGTCCGCACCCTTGCAAACGTCAGCGAAGAACGCGCGCTCGAGCTGTTGGCCGGCGCCGGAGGGCGCGTCAAGGTCGCGGTGGTGATGGAACGGCGCGGCGTCGATGCGGCGCGAGCCGAACGGCTGCTCGACGAGCAGCGCGGCTCGCTGCGACCACTGCTTTAGGACCACTCAGTGCATCTGTTTAGCCTCGTGCTGGCGGCGATCGCTTTCGTGCCGATCGACGATCGGCCGGTTACGTGGCAGATGCCCGTGATGCTGGGACGCATCGCCGGCATGCCGGTCGAATCGCCACCGCGCGCGTTGCTGGGGCGCTTCATCGATCCCGGACGTCCCGATGCAATCATCGCGTGGCTAAATCGTACGGCGGCTCGCGCCGATACGAACGCGTTCGTCGTGTCAACCGACATGCTGGCATATGGCGGGCTCGTCGCCTCGCGCGCACCGGGCGCATCCTATGCCGACGCGTACTTTCGCTTGATGGCGCTCGTCCATCTGCGCGGCGAGCATCCGCGCGCGTGGGTCGCAGCCTTCGGAACGATCATGCGGCTGGCGCCGACCGGCGTCCCGGCCGGCAGCGGATCCTTCGCCGCGTATCCGGCTTGGACGTATTTGCAGCAATATGCGAATCTGCACGATCCGCCGCTTCCAAGTGAAGAAGAACGTGCCGCGCATCTGCGCGACCTGATCGGCTCGGCAACGCTCGATGAGTATCTCGCGACGCGAGCCCGCAATCTTGGCGTCGATCGCCTCCTATTGAGGCTCACCGCAAACGGAACGATCGACCGTCTGGCCATCGGACAGGACGATGCCGGTCCGGTCGGCCTGCACGTCAAAGACGTGCGCCTGCTCCAGGCCGAGCTCGCCGCGCAAGCGTTGCAGGATCGCGCCTCGATCGAACCCGGCGCGGACGAGCTCGGGGCGGCGCTGGTCGCTGGTGCGATCGCTCGTGAAGCCGGATGGACGCCGCGGATCGCGGTGCGCTATTCCACACCCGACGGCGCCTCGTATCAAGATCCGCTCGAGTACGCGCCGATCTCGGTCGCGATCGAGAGCCTCATTCGCCTATGCGGCGGCGTTCATGACGACACCCGGCCCGACATCGTCTTGTACGTGCGCCTCCCAAACAGCACGCCGGCGCAGGATGATGCACTCGTCGGAGAGATGACGGCCGACGTAACCGGCGGGCGAGCGGTCGCGCTCGCCGACCTTTCCTACCTAGCATCGTACCGCGCGCAAGCGTCGTTTGCGCAGCGCATCCTGGCATCCGGGCTGGCAGCGAAGCTCGACGCCTACGCCTCGTGGAATACGAATGCGAACACCGTAGGTACGGCGCTGGCCGAAGCAATCGCCGCCGGATCCGGCCGACGCTTAGGGACGTACGACGCGCTGGCACATCGTACGTTCACGTTCACGCGTTTTCTCGACGACTACGCCTTCCACGACGAAGTGCGTCCCGATCTCAACGCCGCACTCGAGACGCTAGGCGTCACCGATCGCACGCTGCTGCCACCCGAGACCGCCGCAACGATCGCTCAGCGCAACCAGGCGTTGCTCTGGGAGTATGCCGAGCAGATCCTCGCGCAGCTCGATCCGGGTTACCACATCGCCGCGATGTCGATCGCGCTGCCGTGGAATCGTACCTTCGAAACGGCGATCGACGTCGGGCTCGCGCCCAACCTTTAGCGCGCGAGACTGATGGTCGTGCCGACCAACTCCGACGCGCCAAGCTTGCCGACGACCTGAGTCGGCCTGCCGCCGGCGGGGTACGGCCAAAATCCAATCGATCTGGCGACGCGGCGCCGGGAGCCGAACGGCACCACGATGGTATGGCCTTGAATCGAGAACTGCACGATCAGATCGCTGCGCGAGTCATTAAACCGCGTTGTGCCTACGACCGTACCGCTCGAACCGCTCACCTTGATCCGATAGACGATGTCGGAGGAAGTATCCTCGAGCGCGATCTCGTTGCCGTCCCATTGGACGGCACCGGGATATCCGATGCTCTGCTTGAGCTCTATGTTCCGCAACGATTTGGCGTGGTTGGGGAGCTCGGCAAACTCGGATTGCGTCGTGCTCCGGTTGACGCCATCGACATAAAGGTCGTGCTTGCCGTCGTAGCCGCAGAAGAAGTACTCGCCGAAGGCCGCGTCGGTGTAATTGGCCGGCGTTCCTTTTTCGTCCTTATAGATCGCGATGCTGCCGGGACCGATCGACGGGCTCTTCGCATAGTTGGCTACGGCGAGATCTCCGCTTGAGGGATCGACCGCGCACCCGTCCGGGAAGTATCCGAACTCGGTGAGAGTTTGACGCGGCTTCGTTGCTCCATGCGCAAACTCGACGATCTGCGCGACGCCCGTATTGGTGACGAAAACGTTTCCCTTGGAGTCCGAACACAGACCCGAGGGTCCATCGAAGCCGGTCAGCGTTCCGACCAGCTTGGCCGCCGGATAGGAGAAAACGAGGACGCGGCCGCTGTCGTCGGAGACGTAGAGCAGATCCTCGCCGGCCGCCTCGCGAGCCATCCACGAGCGCGAGGCATCGGCGCGCACGTGCGCCGGGCTCGACGGCAACATTTGCAGGGCAGCGGCCTGATTCGGACCGCCGCAGCCCGCAAGGAGGGCAATGGCGGCGCAGGCGACGATCGCATGACGGCAGCGAGACATCAGATGGCCTCGATCTTTGCCATCATCCCGAGGTCCTCGTGATCGAGAATGTGGCAATGGAAAACGAAGGTTCCCTTGATGATCGGATCGCGGAAGTCCATCAGTAGCAGCAGAGAACCGGGCTTTCCGTCGCGCTGACGGTGCGGGATGATCCAGCTGTCGGCCCAAAACGGATGCGCGACCTTCTTGCCGTTGATTTCCTTCACTAGGAAGTGCAGCTGGTGGATATGGAAGTCGTGCACCTCCTCCGTGATGTTTACGACGTGCCACTCTTCGACGGTGCCGGTGTGGACCACGAACATCGGCGGCGCGCTCATCGAGAATATCCTGCCGTTGATCAGAAAGTGCGTGTTGGTTTCGCTGAAGATCACCGTACGGTGGGCTACGGGCGGAGGCAAGGGCGTCGTGTAGACGTTCCGCGGCAGCGACGCGCCGACTGTCAGAGGTGCGGCGCTGCCGGATTCGATCCGCGCGTGGCCGCGCGGCTTCTCGAGCGTCGCCAGCACGATGTCGGGATCCCGATCTCCGACCGGCCCCGAATCGAAGCACTGGCTGCGGAAGATCGTGTGCCCGCTGCGCGGACCGGTCACGACGAACTCCGCGCGGGCCGCGGGCGGAACGATGGCATACGGTTCGATCTTGGTGGCCGGCGTGCCGGGATAGGTATCGAGCGCGAAGCCGTCAATGGCGACCAGCTCAAGCGTTTCGCCGTCGACGGCGAGTCTGAGCGTCTTATGGCCGGTCGCGTTGATGACGCGAAAAAACTGTTTCTCGCCGGGTGCAATCGTAATGACCGGCTGGTAGGCGCCGTTGAGCGTCGGCGTGAGACCCAGCTCCGGCCCGCATGGATCGTTGTTGAGCGTTGCCGGACGGATGTGCTCCATCTCGGACATCGGGCCACCATGCGTGATGGAGTTCTGACCGATTCCGGTGTCGCGAACGATGATGACGTGCTCTTTCATCTTGGCGAGTCCCGGCAAGTGGTATTGCAGTCCATCGATGACGATCGCTCCCGACATGCCGCTTTCACCAACCTGATAGTTGACCTCGCCGTGCACGTGGGGATGGTACCAGTAGAGCCCGGGCTCTTGATTCTTGGGAACGTGCACGACGTAGTGGAGGGTTTGACCGGGACGCGC
>JASHPI010000136.1 GCA_030038215.1 Vulcanimicrobiota bacterium
TGGTGGTCGAGTCTGCTGGGCACGCTGGCGCTGATCGTGGTCGGACTGGCGATGACGGCGGTGATGCAATCGTCGACCGCCGCCGTAACGGTCACGCTCTCGGCGCAGTTCGCCGGCGCAGTCGGAATCGATCAGGCGTGCGCGCTCATCATCGGGCAGAACATCGGCACCGCGACGAGCTCGGCGTTGGCGGCGATCGGCGCCAGCCGGACCGCGCAGCGATTGGCGCTGGCTTACATTCTCTTCAAGCTGATCGCGGCCGCAATCGCGCTGCTGCTCTTTCCGCTCACCACGCCCCTGCTCGTTCGCGCCTCGCACACCATCGACGGCGTGACGCTGTTAGCCGCATATCACACCGCGTACAACGTGGTCGGCGTTGCGGTGCTGCTGCCGCTGATCCACCGATTCACACAGTTGGTCGACCGCCTGCTGCCCGAGCGCGCCTCGCCGTTGACGCGTTGCCTCGATCCGGCAGCGCTGCTGACGCCGATCGCGGCCGAGGAGGCGGTGCGGCGAACGGTGGCGCGCGCGCTGGAAGCAATCTGCGGATCGATCGGCGGCGCATTGACGGCCGGGAAGCGCGCGGTCTCCGTCGGGGAAGCCGGCGATGCGTTGCGCCAAGCGCAGGAGTTCATCGCCGGGGCGATCGGCCCGCCCGCATCGGAGGACGAGCAGGAGCGGCTCACGAGCACGCTGCACGCGCTCGACCACGCCGCCCGTCTGGCGGAAGTCGCGGGCGTCAAAGGCGAGCTGGAGGCGGTGCCCGCCGCCTCGGACGACGTGCGCGCGGCGCAAATGTGCGCGGAAGCCATGCGCAATGCGGTCGTGATCGCCGGCGACGTCGGCGCGCTGCCGGACCAAGCGCATCACGCCCCCGCCGACGACGAACACGCGATGGTTGCGCTCGAGGATTGCGCGCGCCAACTGGGCGAGCTGCAGCAGGCCCATCGGAAGCTGACCCTCGGCGCGGTGGCGACCGGCGCGGTGAGTGCCGACGAGGCGATGGCGAGCGTCGATATGTTCCGGTGGCTCGCAACGCTCGCGCGCCATGCTTGGCGCTCCGCCGCCTATCTCACGTATCAGCCGCCGACGCCCTGAAACCGCGATGCGCGCTTCCGGTTCCTCGGGTGTATGGAGATTGCAAACCCCGATCATCTGATCACGATTGAACCAAATACCGGCCGCGTGCGCGTGCTGGCCGGCGGCAGAGTCGTCGCCGATTCGCGCAACGCATTGGTCTTGCACGAAAGCAACCACTCGCCGGTGCATTACATCCCGCGCGGCGACGTCGACATGACGCTGCTCGAGCGCACCCAGCATCACACGCGTTGCCCGTACAAGGGCGAAGCCAGCTACTATAGCGTCGTGCCCGGCGGCGACCGCGCCGTCAACGCCGTATGGACCTACGAAGCGCCGTTCGAGGCGGTCGCGGCGATCAAAGACCACGTCGCCTTCTATCCCGACCGCGTCGACGCAATCGAGATCACTGAAGCTTAAGGAGAACACGATGGGGTCCTCGCGCGAGGAACAAAACAAAGCTCTTGTCCTTGAAGCCTTTGATACGCTTTTCAACAAACGGGACTACGGGGCGGCCGAGCGTTTTTGGTCGCCGAACTACATTCAACACAGCAAGCATATCAAGCCGGGCCGCGAAGGGCTCTTCGATCTCGTCCGCAACACGCCCGAGACGCTGCGATACGAGCATGACATGATCGTCGCAGAGGGAGATCTCGTCATCCTCCACGGGCGTTTCTCCGGAATCGGACAACCAACGAATTGGATCGCCGCCGATGTCGTGCGCATGGAGAATGGTCTCCTCGCCGAGCACTGGGATGTTATCGAAGATGAGGCATCGGCTGCGGAATCGCTGAGCGGCCGGCCGATGTTCGGCAGCAGCTTCCCGGCTTGAACCTGCCGCTCTAGGTCCCGGCCTCCGACGCCGTGACGGCCCCTCGCAGCCAACGCGACGAACGGATGACGAGCTTCTCGGCCTCCACCACCAGGAAGAACGCGAGACCGCCCGCCAGCAGCCACGGCCACACGTGCAGCGGAATATTTTCGGTGCCGAAGAGCGCGTGGAACGGCGGCGTGTAGGTGAAGAGCAGTTGCAGGATCACGACCGCGCCGATGCCGAGCGGCAGATATTTGTTGCCTGCGTGCGCCTTCAGCGAGAGTGACGAGTCGAGCAGATAGCGGCTGTTGAGCAGGTAGAAGACCTGCCCGATCGTGATCGCGTTCACGGCGACGGTGCGGGCGAGCGCATCCGACGCGCCCTGTGACTTCATCGCGAAGAAGGCCAGCAGCGTATACGCGAGCAGCGTGAAGCCGACGAACAGGATGCGCCATAGACCGAAGCCGGTGACGATCGGCCGGTCCACCGCGCGCGGCGGCCGGAGCATCACGTCGCTCTCGTGCGGCTCGAACGAGATCAGCAGACCGAGCGCCACCGATGTGACCATGTTGACCCAAAGAATTTGCGGGGCCGTGATCGGCATCGTGAAGCCGAACAAGATCGCGGCCGCGATGACCAACGCCTGCGCCACGTTGGTCGGCAGCATGAAGAGGATCGCCTTCTCGATGTTGTTGTAGACGGTTCGCCCTTCTTTGACCGCCGCCGCGATCGACGCGAAGTTGTCGTCGGCCAGGATCATGCCCGCGGCTTCCTTGGTGACTTCCGTGCCTTTGATGCCCATGGCGACGCCGATGTCGGCCTTCTTCAGCGCCGGCGCATCGTTCACGCCGTCGCCGGTCATCGCCACGATCTGCCGGTTCGCCTGAATGGCCTTCACCAGTCGCAGCTTGTTCTCGGGGCTGGCGCGCGCGAAGACGTCGACGGTGCCCACGCGTTCCTGCAGCGCGGCGGTGTCGAGCGCGTCGATCTCGCTGCCAGTCATCGCCGTCGTTCCGTCGCCGATCCCGAGCATCGCGGCGATGGCCGCCGCCGTGATCTTGTGATCGCCGGTGATCATCGTGACGCGAATGCCGCCGCCGTGACACTCCTTGACCGCCTCGATCGCTTCTTGGCGCGGCGGATCCAGCAGACCGATCAACCCCAGCAGCACCAACGTGCTGGGAAGGTCCGCGGCCGTGAGACTGCCCGCGCGCAGGTTTGGATCTTCGAGCCACGCTAGCGCCAGCACGCGTTCGCCCTGCGCGGCGAGGCGGTCGGCTTCACCGGCGAAGCGCGCGCGGTCGAGCGGCACGGCTTGCCCGGCGGCGGTTTGTTGGCGATCGCACCGCTCGAGGATGACCTCCGGCGCGCCCTTGACGAGCAGCATCTGCTTGCCGTCCGACGCGTTGAGCGTCGCCATGAACTTGTGCTCGGATTCGAACGGGATCGCATCGATGCGCGGAAACGCGCTCTGTTCGGCTTGCCGCTCCAAGCCGAGCTTGGTCGCGAACGGATAGAGGGCGCCTTCGGTCGGATCGCCTTCCACCTTCCACACGCCGTCTTGCGTAAAGAGTTCGGCGTCGTTGCAGAGCATCGCGACGCGCCCCATCAGCGCCAGCACGGGTTCGCTGCTCGCGGCCGCTCCGTTCTTGGTGATCTCGCCGGCCGGCGCATAGCCTTGTCCGGTCACTTGAAACTCCGACTCGGCGGTGACGGCGGAGACCACCATCATCTCCATCAGCGTCAGCGTTCCGGTCTTGTCCGAACAAATGCGCGAGACCGATCCGAGCGTCTCGACCGCGGGCAGGCGCCGGATGATCGCGTTGCGCTGCGCCATGCGCTGTACGCCGATGGCGAGCGTGATCGTGATCAACGCCGGCAGCCCTTCGGGGATGACCGAGACGGCGATCGCGACCACCGCTTGGAAGAGCGGCACGAAGTCCATCCGCTTGACCCAGTGGCCGTAGGCGAAGATGAGGGCGCTTACGACGCCGATCACCGCGGTGATCGTGTAGCCGAACTGTTTGATTTGACGCAGCAGCGGCGTTTCGAGCGGGCTGACCTCGGCCAGCATTTGATTGATGCGCCCGAGTTCGGTCGCGTTGCCGGTGGCCACGACCACGCCGGTTGCGCGTCCGGAAACGACCATGGTGCCGGAGAACGCCATGTCATGACGATCGCCGACCGTCGCCTTGACCGGCACGGCGTCGACGGACTTTTCGGCGGGTACCGATTCGCCGGTGAGCGCGGCCTCTTCGGTCCGCAAGTTTTTGGCTTCGATTAGCCGCAGGTCGGCGGGAATCCGATCGCCGGATTCGAGCAGCACCACGTCACCGGGAACGAGCTGCTCCGCCGGCAGCATGCGCGTCTCGCCGCCGCGCAGCGTCCGCGCTTCGGCGGAGAGCATGTTGCGAATCGAATCCAGCGCCTTCTCGGCTTTGCCTTCTTGAATGAAGCCGAGCAACGCGTTGAGGATCACGACCGCAAAGATGATCGCTGCGTCGATCCAGAGGCTCAGCATCAACTTGATGAAGCCGGCCGCGACCAGCACGTAGACGAGCACGTTGTTGAACTGCGCGAAGAAGCGCGCGAACGGGCCGCGCTTGCGGCCCTCGGGCAGCCGGTTTAGCCCGTACCTCTGGAGCCGGTCCGACGCTTCCGAGGGATCGAGACCGCGGTCGGTGGTGGTAACGAGTCGCTCGACGACCTCGCCCGGCGACATCGCGTGCCAGGCCGCTGCGTCACGTCCCCCGTTCGTAACCACCGTTGCGCGCATGCTTGCGCTCGGCGACGGGGACTCCTCTGCTAGTTGCTAATTCTGAAGCGGTGGGCCGCGCAGATTTCTGCGATCTCGTCGTGGCCAAGGCGACGGAAGCTCCGGTTGGCATATTCGAAGGTCTCGCCGGCTTGCGTCGCGTCGTAACGTGCCTGCGCGCTGGGATTCAGCGGCGGTCGCTTCTGCAGGGTCTGATTCTTGAAGTTGACGCGATAGGTGTTCCCATCGGCAAAGAGCAGGATGTCGCCGCGCGGATTGGCGTAGCCGCCGTAAACGGGTTCGGAGAGCTCGGGCGAGCCGCCGGCACGGACGCGTGTCGTAATGGCAAGGCTAGCGACCGGCAAAGGAGCATGGACCACAGTAACCAATTAAACAGCAGTATTATGGAAGAGGTTGCGCGTTGACGCTTCGATCCTGGGTGGCGGCTGTGACCGGCTCGCTGTTCCTCGTAGCGAGCGGCGCGCAGCGTGCGCAGGCCACCGCTGCAAGCGTTCCGTCGATCGTTCTGCGTGCCTCGACCGCCTTTGACACGACGCTGCACGGCGTGGTCGGCATGCAGCGCCACTTCTCGACCCAAGTACGCGTGGGCCCCGTCACCCACGACGAGGAGAGCGATAGCGGCTTGCTGATGCAAGACGGCCGTTTCGTCGAGATCGCCTACTTTCGCATCGTACGCGACGGCCATGCGTTTTCGCCGTCGCAAGTCCAGAAGCGCAACGACGAGACGAACCAGGCTTGGGCGGCGGGCAAAGTCTTCTTTAAAGAGCCATACGACGATCGCTACGTGCGTGATTATTCGTTCGAGCCGCCGCAGAAGAACTGTTCGGAGTGCCCAGCGGGGACGGAGGCCATAAGCTTCTCCAGCACGATTCACGATGCCCAGCACGGCAGCGGGACGATGTACCTCGATCCGAGCACTGCCGCCGTCGTGAAGCTGAGCTACACGCCGTACGTGCTGCCCTCGCATGCCTCGTCGGGTTCGGTGACCGAGACCGGCGGCTGGGGTCTGCCCGATCTATGGTACGCCGTGCGGATCAACGGAACGTACGCCGGACAGATGTTCCTGATCAGCGGTACGGGGACGTTTAGCGGCGTCTTCGATAACTTTCGCCGCTTTGCCAGTCTCAGCGCGGGCGAGGCGGCCCTGCGCGATCAGACGATCTAGTCTCGCGCTTTTAGGTTTTCGGCTGCGGAACGAAGCGCAGGTAAGGCTTCGGAGCTTTCCAGCCCTGCGGATAGGTCTTACGGGCCTCGTCGTCCGAGACGCTGCCGGCAATGATCACATCCTCGCCCGGCTTCCAATTCACCGGTGTCGCGACTTTGTGCTTGGCGCTGAGCTGAAGCGACTCGATGACGCGAACGACCTCGTCGAAGTTACGGCCGGTCGTCATCGGATAGGCCAGCATCAGCTTGATCTTCTTGTCCGGACCGATGATGAAGACCGTGCGTACCGTAGCATTGTCGGCGGGCGTACGGCCTTGCGACGTTTCACCGGCGTCGGCGGGCAACATGCCGTAGAGCTTCGCGATCTCGAGTTCGGGGTCGCCGATCAACGGATAGTTGAGTTTATGCCCCTGCGTCTCTTCGATGTCGTGCGCCCATTTTGCGTGGTCGCTCACCGGATCCACGCTAAGGCCGATGACTTTCGTGTTGCGTTCGGCGAACCGGTCTTTCAAGCTCGCGAGATAGCCGAGCTCGGTCGTACACACCGGCGTAAAATCTTTGGGATGCGAGAACAACACCGCCCAACCGTCACCGATCCACTCGTGAAAGTCGATGATCCCCTCGGTGGTGTCGGCAACGAAATTCGGCGCTCCGTCGTTGATGCGCAAGATAGCCTCCTAAACCGAAAAGCAGTATGAATCCGACGACGCGTCGCCGCCTTGCAGACGCACCTGGTGGACGCGGTACGCCGGATCGAACTCCACGAAGAACCGCTCGTCGAAGGCGATCCTGCCGTCCCGGTCGACGTCCAGCTTTACCATCCAGTTCCCGACGCCGTCGGGATAGAACTGATCGTCCCACGCGCGATAGAGCGAGTTGGTGAAGTACACGCGGCGCCCGTCGCGGCTGACTTCGACCATCTGCGGTCCGCCCGCAAGCGGCTTAGCTGGATTCGCAGGATGCGGCGTGCGATTGGCAATGCCGCCGATGCGCACCGAACCCGCCAACTTCGGACTGAACGGATCACTGACATCGTATTGCCTCATTTCGCCGGTTCCCCAGCACGACGCGTAGAGGTAACGATCGTCGACCGAAAGGTCGATGTCGCTGAGCAGCGGCGGCACCGCACCGAAGCCTTTGAGCAGATCCGGCAGTCGATCCGGCGCGGCCGGCTCGGCCGGAATCTCGATCACTTTGGTTGCCGTCCATGCACCGTTGTTGCGGTGCCACAGCCAGATCGAGCTCGACAGATCCTTGAGCGAGACGACCACGCCGGCGAATCCCCATTCGTTGTTCGGATCGTGCGAGGGGCGCAGCTCGAGCACCATCTGCTGCTCGGCGCCGAGATCGACGCTCTGCTTCAACCGGCGGTTCTTGAGATTCCAGAAGTGCAGGTGGTGCCCGTACTTACCGCCGAGCAGCAGCTCGGCGTTGAGGCCGTTTTCGATCATCTTGGGCGTTCCCCACTCGCTCGTAATCATCACGTCGCGGTTGAGGTGCCACCAAAAATCGTAGGCGAGATACTGGGAGCCGCGGTCCTTCTCCCAGGGACCGATGATGTCGAAGCTATCGCAATCCAGCATGAAGATTCCGCCGGGTCCATCGCCGTTTGCGTTACCGAGCGCGCTGATATAGATGGCGTCGGGACCGCAGTGCACGGTGTGCGGACGCGAGTATCCGGTGCGTCCGATTACCTCTTCGGGCTCGATTACGCGCACGATGCGCGGCTGCGACGGATCGGGTTTGGTATCGATGATGTGGATGCGCGACGAGCGCAGTCCCGGCACGATCAGGTAACGCCGCTCGACATGCGGGTGCGGCGCGAACGGACAGAGTGCCGCGCTGCATGCATTCCAGCCGAAGTGGTGCAGCTCGTCGCCGGTTTTCGGTAAGGCGACACCGCCGATCGCCCGCGCGTAGCGCGGTGACGTGGGATCGGCTTCCACGACGGCAAGCCGGTCGGGAACGCCATTGCCCGTTGCGCTTAGCAGCGCCACATAGGCGAGCGTCTCGGGCGGAGCCTCGATGGCGTCCTTCGGAGAAGCGTAAAAGGTCGGGTCAGGCTTCAAAAGCTGCATGGCCCTCCTCTTATGCGATTTATTGACCTAGGTCTCCTTTTTTACTTAGGAGCGCCTGCTTGGTCACTATAGCAGCGCTACGTGACGAGCGCGATCAGGCCGGTGAGAATCAGCGCGGCCGCCCAGACGAGGTCGAGGTTGATCCAGCTCGTGCGCAAGAAACGCACGCCGATCTTGGTGTAGACGATCAGCGCAATCGCCGCCGCGGTCAGCACGTAGCCGGCGGTGTGCACGCCGACCATGAGCCAGCCGAGCAGGAGTGCATGATGCGCCATTTGCGCACCGGGCATCGGCATCGTCATCCCGTGCGACGCGCCGGCCGGAACGGCGGTGACGAACGGCAAGAGCATGAGACCGGCACCGTGCGCGCTCGACATCAAGAATCCCCACAGCGCCAACCCCCAGAATCCGACCCGCATGCCGACCCACCGGATGTGCCGCGCGCGTACCAGCCGGTAGATGCCGAAGCCAATCAGAATCGCAGCGGCCGCGAAGTGCACGGCGCGATGCGGAAACTGCACCGCAGCATAGACCGCGACCAGCACGATCAGCGCAACCGAAAGAATATGGCCCAGTGCCAGCGGCACGATCGCGCGCAGCACCGCCGCCGCGCTGCGATCTTGGAAGCCCAGCCCAACGGCGAAGAGCCAGCCCATTCCCGGATTGAGACCGTGGTAACAACCGAGGAGGAAAAGCGTCAGCCAAACGAGTCGATCGCTCACGTTCCTGTTTTACCAATGTTCCGACGGGAAATCGAGCGTTCCAGCGAGTAACGGCGGGCCATGGTCGTCACCGGCTTCTCCGGCGCAATCGGGAATACGCCGCTTATCGAGCTGCGTGAGCTTTCGCGGCAACTCGGCCGTCGGGTGCTGGGCAAGGCCGAATTCCTCAATCCCGGCGGCTCGGTGAAGGATCGCGCGGCGCGCGGCATCGTCGACGACGCCGAAGCACGCGCCGTGCTGCAGCCCGGCGGCACGATCGTCGAGGGAACGGCCGGCAACACCGGCATCGCGCTCGCGCTCGTGGCAAACGAACGCGGCTACGACAGCGTGATCGTCGTACCGGACGATCAGTCGCGGGAAAAAATCGAGCTGTTACGTGCCTATGGCGCCGACGTGCGCGTGGTTCCCGCCGTCGCGTTCACGAATCCCGAGAACTACTATCACGTCGCGCGGCGAATCGCCGAAGAGCTGCCGGGTGCCTTCTGGGCCAATCAATTCGAGAACACCGCCAACCGCCGCGCGCACGAGGCAACGACCGGACCGGAGATTTGGCAGCAGTGCGACGGCCGAATCGATGCGTTCGTCGCAGCGGCCGGAACCGGTGGAACGATCGCCGGAGTCGCGGCTGCGCTCAAAGCGAGAAACGGCGAGGTTCTCACCGTGCTCTGCGATCCGATGGGCTCGGCCCTGTACAACTACGTCAATTACGGCGAACTGAAGCCCGAAGGCGACTCGGATCTCGAGGGCATCGGCATCAAGCGTCTCACCGCCAACTTCGAGGGAGCCCCGGTCGATCGCGCAATTCGCGCAACCGACGCGCAAGCAACCGCGATGGCGCACTGGCTGCTCGAACATGAGGGAATCTTCGTGGGCGGCTCGAGCGGCTTGAACGTGGTCGGCGCGGCGACGGTTGCGCGCGAGCTTCCCGCCGGCTCGACGGTGGTCACGATTCTCTGCGACGGTGGTGGACGCTATCTATCGCGCACGTTCAACGATGCTTGGCTGCGCGAGAACAATTTTGCGAAGGGCCAGAGGCTGGCAAAGATACTCGAAAGCGCTCCCCACTAGACCAAACAATCTAGTGCGCGCATGCCAGGGCGTTTGCTCGAGCCGTCATACTAACGCATCAACGGGGCGTTGAACGCCCCAGCGAAGTTCGGCGAAAGGAGCAAGCCGATGCCCAAGAAGTCGATAACGGGAGCGCTCGTTGCGGCGCTACTCGCGGGCTGTTCCAGCAGCAACGTTACACCGCCCTTGGGGCCCATGTATCTCAGCAACATCGCGCAGGTGCCGGTCCACGGCGTAACGGGGAAGCGTGTCGTGGTCTTGAGCGTTCTGGGCTCTCTGACCATCAACGGCAGCGTCCACAAGGAGATCGTCAACGGCAACTGCACGCTCTATCACAAACGGCCACGCCTTGCCGTCGGATGTCACGTCGTCTCCGCGCTCAACGCGCGCGTCGGAAGCTCGTCCTACTCCTTCTTCACCGGGACGAGCGGAACGGGTTGCAACGCGGCGACGGGTACTTATCGCGGGCGAATCTTCAGAGGTTCGTCGATTCCGATTTTGTTCCGATGGTCGGGGCGCTGCTAGCGACTGAAGCCATGGAGGCGCCGCGCGACGCGAGGCGCCTCCGCCCACACCCTATCGCGCAGCGTAGGATGTCGCGGTTTGACTCTCCCTAATCAATTGTAGTTAGCCGTTTTTAGAGCGCGCGGCGGCCTTCCAGCGCTTTGGTAATCGTGATCTCGTCGGCGTAATCGAGGTCGCCGCCGATCGGCAGACCGTACGCCAAGCGCGTGACGGATACGCCAAGCGGCTGCAGCAGCCGCGAGAGATAGAGCGCCGTTGCCTCGCCCTCGGCGTTTGGATTGGTCGCCAAGATGATCTCGCGCGGCTCCTCGCGGCCGATGCGTTCGATCAGCTCCTTCACGTGCAGCTGCCCGGGTCCGATGCCGTCCATCGGCGAGATCAAACCGCCCAGCACGTGATAACGCCCTTTGAACGCAGCGGTCCGTTCGATCGCGTAGACGTCCTTGGCCTCGGCGACCACGCAGATCGTCGCGGCGTCGCGCCGCTCGTCGGTGCAGAAATCGCACGGGTCGCGTTCGGTCAGCGCGTAGCAGATCGAGCAGAAACGCACGTTGTCCTTGACCGACACGATCGCTTCGGCGAGGCTCACCGCTTCATGGCGCGGGCGGTTCAACAAGTGAAAGACGAGGCGCGCCGCGGTCTTGGGTCCGATCGTGGGCAACTTACTCAGCTCGTGGATCAAGGCCTCGATGGGGCCGGCGACCGTTCCGGAAGTACGCAATCCTAGGCCATTCCGGGAATGCGCACGCCGCCGGTCACCGACTGCATGCGTTTGGCCGAGGTTTCCTGCGCTCGCGACAAGGCATCGTTGATCGCGGCCGTCACCAAATCTTCGAGCGTCTCGACGTCGTCGGGATCCACGGCTTCAGGGCCGATCGTCACCGACTTCACGTGCTGATCGCAGGTAACGTCGACGGTGACCACGCCGCCCCCGGCGCTGCCTTGCACGACCGTGTTGGCGAGCTCTTCTTGCGCCTTGGCCATCTCCTCTTGCATCTTCTTGACTTGGGCCATCAGCCGAGCCTGGTTCATCATCGCGACACTCCTAGCGGATCCGTTCGTTGGCGTAGTCGAAGAGCGCTTCCGGGTCGTCGGGTTGCGGCCCCTCCGACACCGAGGCGACGTTGCCGGCGGCCGAACCCTTCGCGCGCCCGGCCCGGCCATCGACGCGCAGCGTGATTTTGAGCGGGGCGCCCAGCACGTCGGCAATCGCAGCTTCGATCAACGGCACGTGATCGCGCAAGGTGTCGGCTTGCCATTGATCGGGCAGCTTGAGCACGATTGCGTTGCTCTCGAGCGATTCGATCGCCGCGCGCGAGAGCAGCGCGCGCAGCGATTGCCGCTCGCTCTCGACCTTGCCGCGAATGCTCGGCCACGCGGCGCGCACCTTCTGCAAGGTGATTGCCGGAGCGCCGGCCTTCGGTTTGGCAGTCTCTTTGACGGTCGTCACCGCGGCGGGCGGGGGCGGCGCGCCGCTCAGGCGCTCCTCCAAGCTTGCAACGCGCGACGCCAGCGCATCGAGCGTCGGATCTTCGCTCGCGAGAATTAGGCGCAGCAATGCGGTCTCGAGCTCGAGACGCGCGTTCCCGCCGGAACGCGCCAGCGATTGCGCCTCGGTGAGCGCGCGCAACGCGCGAACCACCGACGCTTGCGAGATGCCTTTGGCGGTCGCGACCGCTTGCGCGGCATCTTCGGGCGCCAGGTCGCGCTCGAGCAGCTGCGGATCGACGCGCGCCACCAGCAGGTTGCGAAAGGCGGCGATCAATGCCCGCAGCAGCACCTGGAGATCGGCACCGGCATCGCTCGCCTCCTCGACGGCCGATAGCGCCGCGGTCGCGTCGCGGGCGATCGTCGCGTCCACCAGCGCCTGGGCGAAGTCGCGGCCGGTCGAGCCGAACGCCAAATCGAGCGTCTGCGTGGTTATCCTCTCACCGCCCGAGAAAGCTGCCACTTGCTCGAGCATGGTCAGGGCATCGCGCAGCCCGCCGTCGGCGCGGTAGGCGATCGCGGTCAGCGCCGCGTCGTCGATGTCGATCTGCTCGGCCTGCGCAATCTCTTTCATCTTTGCGATCATCACCGGAATCGCAATCCGGCGAAAAGCGTAGCGCTGCGTGCGCGATAAGATCGTGACCGGAAGCTTTTCAGGTTCGGTCGTCGCGAGGACGAAAACGGCGTGCGGCGGCGGCTCTTCGAGCGTTTTGAGAAAGGCGTTGGCGCCTTCTTTGGTCAGCATGTGGGCCTCATCGATGATGTAGACCTTCATCCGCATCGTCGCGGGCGCAAACTTCACCGCCTCGCGCAGCGCCCGGATCTCGTCGATGCCGCGGTTGCTGGCGGCGTCGATTTCGAGCACGTCGAGCGCCGTGCCGGCCAGCATGGCGCGACAATTCTCGCAGGTGTTGTCGGGCGTGGCAGTCGGCCCGTGCACGCAGTTGATGCAGCGTGCAAGGATCTTGGCGGCCGAGGTCTTTCCCGAGCCGCGCGGCCCCGAAAAGAGGTAGGCATGGGCAAGCCGCCCGCTCTCGATCGCCGCCGTCAGCGTACGAACGACGGCGTCTTGGCCAACCAAGTCAGCGAACGTTAAGGGCCGCCAGGTACGGTAGAGGGACACGCCGCAGCCAACGTTTACCGGCGCGTTTCGGAGCGCCTGCTTTCGGGTAGGGTGCAACGAGTCGCCCTCCAAACCGGTTGTAGCTAGTGTATCAAGCAGCGGTGCTTGGTTTGATTTGACTGAGAGAGGCTCCGTGGATCTGCGCGCAGCGCTTCGTGAAAAGTTCGGGTTTGCAAATTTCTACCCGGGCCAAGAAGACGTCGTATCCCGCGTTTTGCAACGCCAGGATACCTTGGCAATTCTCGCCACCGGCGCCGGCAAGAGCCTCACCTACCAGCTGCCGGCCTTGCTGCTCGAGGGAACGACGGTCGTCGTCAGCCCATTGATTGCGCTGATGAAAGATCAGCTCGACATGTTGCGCGAACGCGGCATCACCGACGTCGTCGCGCTCAACTCGACGCTTTCTGAAGATCAAGAGATTCGCGCGCGCGAGCGCATTCGCTCGGGCACCATCCGCATCGCCTACACCACGCCCGAGAAGCTCGAAGACGAAGGCTTTTTGAAGCTGCTGCAATCGATCGCGGTTCCGCTCTTCGTCGTCGACGAAGCGCATTGCATCAGCCAGTGGGGGCACGATTTCCGGCCCGCCTATCTCGCGCTCGGCGGCGTGATCGCCAAGCTCGGCCATCCGACCGTCCTGGCCTTGACGGCAACCGCCACGCCGGCGGTGCGCGAAGACATTCTGCACCAGCTGGGCATCGAGCACGTCAAGCCGATCGTCCGCGGCTTCGACCGCCCGAATCTGATTTACGAAGCGCGCAAGGCCGACAAGGAAGCGCACAAGCTCAAGATTCTGAGCGCGCTCTTCACCGGCGACGATGCCCTCGAAGGCACCGGCATCATCTACACCGCGACCATCAAGAACGCGCTCGAGGTGCAGCGCTATCTCACGCGCGACCTCGGCATTCCGGCCGCCGTCTACCACTCGAAACTGCACAAAGAAGATCGAACCTCGGTCCACAATCTCTTCATGGACGAGACGATTCGGGCCGTGGTCGCCACCAACGCCTTTGGCCTGGGCATCGACAAGCCGAACATCCGTTTCGTGGTGCACTACGATCTGCCGGGCTCGCTGGAGGCATACACGCAGGAAGCCGGGCGCGCCGGACGCGACGGTCTCCCGTCGCGCTGCATCCTCATCTATCG
>JASHPI010000014.1 GCA_030038215.1 Vulcanimicrobiota bacterium
CGTGCAAAGTCGTCCACGGCGCGGCCAAGGAGAAACCCGTCGTTATTGACGTTATGCTGCGGATAGTAGTGCAGTTCGACGAAGTCGAACGGCGCCGCTTCGCGCAGGACGACGTCGTTCCAGGCGTGATTGTCCGGCGTGTCGACGACGATTCCGAGCTTCGCGGCGGGGTCGGCGCCTTTTACGGCCGGATAAAAACCGGTGCGCACCTCGCGGGCATACGCGTGCGGGTCGTGCGGCTGCGGATGCAGATCGTACTCCCACGATCCGTAGATTTCGTTGCCGACCGTCCAATAAGCGACGTGATACCCGCGGCTGCGGGCGTCGGCGACCCAGGCCGCGGCTTCGGCAGGGTCACCACCGGCGTTGCACGCGCGATTGCTGCCGTAGTTCAGCGTGACGGCAACGTCGAGTCCCAACGGCTTAGCGACCAGGCTCATCAGGTTATCGAAAGTTGCGCCGGGCATGATGTAGCCCGCGCTCGGCACGCAGAGCGAACCACCGTTCTCCCAGTGGTAGGTGTCGGATTCGGATCCGCCCGGCCAGCGCACGAGACCGAAACCGGCTTCCCGCAGTGACGGGTTGACGAAGGGCTTCCGAAAATCGTACCAGGTGACCAGCGAACCACCGTACGCGTCGGCGGTCACCGTCGGTCCTGTCGAGCGCGCATCGAGCACGATCGTTCGATCCGCGCCGGTACAGCGGGCCGCGAAGACCGCGATGAGAACGGCCGCCGCGACTAAACGGTACCCCATGCTGACTCCAGCATACGGCACGTGCGCAACGATTGACGAACATACGTTCGAATGATAGAGTCGGGTGAGATGGCTTGGCTCTCGCGATTGCGCGCCTCGCTCGGCCGGGCACGGGAGGCCTTCTCCGCGGTCGGGCGGCTAGGGCGCGCGGAACGGCCGCTGACACCCGAATTCTGGGACGAGCTCGAGGAGACGCTGATCCTCGCCGACTTCGGCGTTCCGACCACGCAGAAGATCGTGAGCGGGCTGCAGACCGTCGCCAAGCAAGAGGATTGGAAGACGGCCGACCAAGTCGTAGCGCGGTTTCGCAAAGACGTCGAACGCTTCCTGACCCTCCCGGCCGCTGGTTTGCGCCTCGATCCCAAGCCGGCGGTGATGATGATCGTTGGGGTCAACGGGAGCGGAAAGACGACCACGATCGGCAAACTCGCGCGGCGCCTCCGGAACGAAGGAAGACGCGTCATGATGATTGCCGGCGATACCTTTCGCGCCGCCGCCGCCGAGCAGCTTGCCATTTGGGCCGAGCGCAGCGGCAGCGAGTTGATTCGCGGTGCGGAAGGGGCGGATCCGGCGTCGGTCGTCTTCGATGGCGTACGCGCCGCAAAGGCGCGCAGCATCGACGTCGTGCTCGTCGACACGGCCGGCCGCCTTCAAACCAAGACGAATCTGATGGAAGAGTTGAAGAAGATGCGCCGCGTGATCGAACGCGAGCTGGGAGCGCCGCCCGCGGAAACGCTCCTGGTCGTCGATGGCACGAGCGGACAGAACGCCATCTCTCAAGCGAAACTTTTCAACGAGGCCACCGAGCTCACAGGAATCATCCTTACCAAACTCGACTCGACCGCGAAAGGCGGTGTGCTCGTGGCGATCGTCGACGAGTTGGAGGTGCCGATCAAGTTCGTGGGCTTGGGGGAAACGCCCGACGATTTGCGTCCGTTTCTCCCGGCCGAGTTCATCGATGCCCTCTTTGAGGATGCCACCCACTTGGCATCCACCGATGGTAGCGTGAAGAAAGAACAGCAGATTCCCCAAGAAAGGTACTCTTGATGGCAGCGCAAGATGAACGGCAACTCGCCCTCGCCAACGCCCTGGCCCAAATCGAACGGCAGTTCGGAAAAGGCTCGATCATGCGGATGGGCGACTTCCAGGAGCGGATGGCGTTCGAGATCGTGCCGAGCGGATCGATCGCGCTCGACTTGGCCCTCGGCGTCGGAGGCTTTCCACGAGGGCGGATCGTCGAAATCTACGGACCGGAGTCGAGCGGGAAGACGACACTCGCGCTTCACGCCATTGCCGAAGCGCAGAAGACCGGCGGAACGGCGGCCTTTATCGACGTGGAGCACGCCCTGGATCCGAACTACGCGGCGGCGCTCGGCGTGGATCTCGATAACCTGCTCGTTTCGCAACCCGATACCGGCGAGCAAGCCCTTGAGATCGCCGAGATGCTGACCCGCAGCAACGCCGTCGACGTCGTCGTGGTCGACTCCGTAGCGGCGTTGGTCACCAAGGCCGAATTGGAGGTGACATGGGCGATGCGCACGTCGGCCTGCAGGCGCGGCTGATGTCGCAAGCGCTGCGCAAGCTCACGGCCGCCATCTCGCGTAGCAAGACGGTAATGATCTTCATCAATCAGCTGCGCGAGAAGGTCGGCGTGATGTTTGGCAATCCCGAGACGACGTCAGGTGGGCGCGCGTTGAAGTTCTACGCGTCGGTGCGCCTCGACGTACGCAAGCTCGAGACGATCAAGGTCGGTCAAGACGTGGTTGGCACGCGCACGCGCGTGAAGGTCGTCAAGAACAAGGTCGCACCGCCGTTTCGTCAAGCCGAATTCGACATCACCTATGGCCACGGCATCTCGAAGATGGGCTCCATCCTCGACGTTGCGCTCGATCAGAACATCGTCGGCAAGAGCGGATCGTGGTACACGTACGGCGAGCAGCGGATCGGACAGGGGCGCGAGAACGCCAAGGCCTTCCTGGAAGAGCACACCGACCTCGCGGCCGAGATTGAAGCGAAGATCCGCGAGGCCTTGAGCAATGTCGCCTCGAGCAACGGTCGAGCGCCTGCAGCGATCACCGCCGACGAGTAACCCCCTTCGACAGGCTCAGGATAACAAAGGGGCCTACTGTGCGGCGCTCGGGCTGCTGGCGCGTCAACGTCTTACGGAGGCTCAGCTCTGGCAGCGGCTCGAGCGCAAGGGCTTCAACGATGATGCAATTCGCCAGACGGTTGAACGGACGAAACGCGAAGGCTTCGTCGACGATCGTCTCTACGCGCGGCTCTACGTCGAGCGCAAACGCAAAGCCGTCGGTGATGGGCGTCTCTTCGGGGAACTGATTCGCAAGGGCATCGCTCGCGATGCAGCGGCCAATGCGATTTCGGCGCTCGAGGAAGACGAAGCTTCGCGTTGTGCCAGAGCCTTTGAGCGGCTTGCCGCCGCGTCGCCCGGCCTCGGCTATCCGTCTGCAGCGCGGCGCCTGGAGCGTCTCGGCTTTCCCGCAGCCACGATCTATCGCGTCCTGCGCGAGCATGCATCGCGTTTCGGACCGCTCGCTGGCATCGATCTCGCCGTTTAGGGCTATACTGGTAGGCGATGTTTCGAAGCATCGCCGTCCGGAACATGAAACGCGCGGTCGCGGCCGGAAGCTTTGCGCTTCCGACTATGGTCGCGGCACCTAGCGGCGGCTCGAATGCTCTCCCCTCCGCGATGCGCGAGGTCGTCAGATATATCGAAGACAACTGGGGCCTGGGGCGGATCGGAACCAGCGATAAGCGCGCCACCAGCATCATCGATTGCTTCGACGACTCGCAGAAGCCGCGCAAGTTCGTGAAGATTGCGGCCAAGTATCCCACCTCGTATTTCCTGAACAAGCCGCCGTCGTATCTGCCGGTCGACACCGACATGTAGGTTCCGCAAGCGCGCTGTCCCAGCCGGCGCCGCGAGCGGGTACTCGTTCGGCCATGGCAATGCAGACGATCGTGGTGGCCGAGGATGATGCCGCGATTCGAGATTTGCTCGGGCACCATCTTCAACGCGAAGGTTTTGCAGTCGTCGCGGCGCCCGATGGTCACGCGGCGCTGAGGCGCGCGCGAGGCGCGGCGGACCTCCTGATCCTCGACGTCGGCTTGCCCGGCGTCGACGGATACGACGTCGCACGCACGCTGCGGCGGGAACAACGCTCCATTCCCATCGTGATGCTGACCGCGCGCACCGAAGAGATCGATCGGGTTCTGAGTTTCGAGCTCGGAGCGGACGATCACATCTGCAAGCCCTTCTCGCCGCGCGAAGTCGTCGTCCGGGTGAAAGCGATTCTGCGGCGCAGCGGCAAGCAGACTCCGCAGGCCGCCACGCTGCTTCGATTCGGGCGGCTGGAGATTGACGAGGCGGCGCGCGAGGCACGCGTCGACGGCGCCGACGCTAAGCTGAAGCCGCGAGAGTTTGCGCTGCTCATGGAGCTGGCCGAGAATGCCGGTGTCGCGCTCTCGCGCGACTGGCTGCTGCAGCGGGTCTGGGGTTTCGATTTCAGCGGGGACGAGCGTACCGTCGATGTGCACGTGCGGCGCCTGCGTGCAAAAATCCAGGAACGCTGGCACTTGCCTCCGTTCCTCTGCACGGTGCACGGCTTCGGTTACAAGTTCTTGCGCTCGCAGCCGGGGCGGAGCGCGGGACCGTGCTGAGCTTCGAGCAGCTCTCCGAAACGATCGAGGAGCGGGTCGGCTACGGCGCGGCCGTCCCGCTCTTGGTCGTGCGGTGTCCCGAGTTTGCGCGAAGCGCCACGCCTGCGTCCTTCTACGACGCGGCCCGCTGGGTCGTTCGTCGAGGCGATTCACTCGCCAATGCGCCGGGCACCGATCGCTTCGCGATTGCGCTGCTCGCTCCGTCGCGCAGCGGCTCTCCCCCGCGCGCGTGTGCGGTGCATGCGGCGCTCGAGCGCATCGGTGCAGCGATTACGATCGGGGCGCAGGTCGAGCGCAATAACGGGGAACGTGGCCGCCGCGCGATGCTGGCGGCAGTCGGGCACGAGCTGAGAACGCCCCTCACCTCAATTCGTGGATATCTCGAAACGCTGCTCGATGGCGAGCTCGATCCGCCGACGACGCGGCGCTTTCTCGAGACGGCGCGCCGCGAAGCGTTGCGCCTGGGACGTCTGGTCGACGGAATGCTGGAGTTTTCGCTGCTCGATCTCTCGACGTACCGCTCTATCCCGCCATGCGATGTCGTCGAGCAGATTCGGACGGCCGTCGAATCGGCCGCTCCGCTCGCGGCCGCGCGGGGCGCGCACATTCGTGTCACGCTGCCGTCGTCTGCGCGTGCGCGCGTCGACGGCGATGCCTGCGTGCACGCGCTCGTGAATCTCATCGAGAATGCGATCAAACACGGTGGTGAGGGCCGGAGCGTGGAGATTTCGTGCGCCTGCGAGGCTCGCTACACCTGCATCGCCGTCGACGACGACGGACCCGGAATCGACCCCGTCGAGCGCGAGTCCATCTTTCGCATTGGCGCGCGCGGTCCCGGCCGACCGGGCAGCGGCATCGGTCTTGCGGTCGTGCACGCGATTGCCGAGCGCGCGGGCGGAGACGTTCTGGTCGAGCGGTCGCCCCGCGGCGGTGCTCGTTTCGTCCTGCGCTTTCCGGCGGGATAAGCGGCCGCCCGCGTCGTAGATAACAGCCCGTGGCTATGTCCCGGGTGTCCTTCGCGCATGCGAGTGAGGCCGAGCTCGCGCGGGTCTTCGACTTCTATCGAATCATCTGGGAGTATGAACCGCGGAGCTTTCCGATTGCCTGGGACGGTCAAGGCCGGCCGGTCGAGTTCTTCACTCCGGACTTTTACCTGCCCGAATACGATCTCTACATCGAGCTCACCGTCGCGAAACCGGCTCGGAACACGCGCAAGAATCGCAAAGTACGGTTGCTGCGTTCGCACCATCCTCGCGTCAACGTCAAGCTCTTCACGCGTCGCGACGTCGAGCGCGTCTTTTCGCGCTCGATGAGACGCGCCTCGTGATCGGTGAACCGCTCTTCGACGCGGGCTCGATCGCCCGCCGCGTCGATGCAATCGGCGCCGCCATCTCCCAGGACTACGCAGGGAAGTTGCCGCTCCTCGTCGGCCTGCTGACGGCGGCGGCGCCTTTCCTGGCCGACCTGGCGCGCGCGGTTACGATCCCTTGCCAGCTTGACTTCATCGCGGTCAATAAGTACGGCGATGGGGAGGGCATCGAGTTGCAGAAGGACACGGCAACTCCCATCCGCGCGCGCCACGTGATCCTGATCGACGATACCGTCGACACCGGCCTGACCTTGCACTATGTCGTCAAGACCCTGCTTGCTCGCACGCCTGCTTCCCTGGCGGTCTGTACGCTCCTGGACCGGCCCCACAGGAGAATTGCCGATATTGAAATTAAATACCGGGGGTTCGAAGCCCCCGATGTATTCGTCGTGGGCTATGGCCTCGACTATCTAGGACGCTATCGGGAGTTGCCTGCTTTGTACGCACACGGAACCTGGCCCACGTAAATGGTGCGACGCCTGCGCTTGCGCAAACTGTTCGTCTATCTTTGGGTGTGTGCCGTCATTCTTGCGCCGCTGCGATCATCGGCGCTCGATTTGCAGTCGATCGAACAGGCAGCGGCTGACTACCGCAACCCGAACGAACACCTCGAAGAGATGTTCCGCGCCGCGTTGCTCGACACGATTCACCTGGCGCAATACGCACCCGACGGGACGGCCTACATTAAGACCGGCGACATCCCGGCCGAGTGGCTGCGCGACGCCAGTGCGCAGGCGCGGCCCTACCTGTATTTTGCTAAAGACGACTCCGATGTCCGTAAGCTGCTCCGCGCAATCATCGCCCGGATGGTGCGATACCTCCAGATCGATCCCTACGCCAACGCATATACCCTCGACTACCGAGTCTGGGAAGAGAAGTTCGAGCTCGATTCGCTCGCCTATCCGACCACGCTTGCCTGGAGTTACTGGAAGGCGACCGGCGATGCTTCGATCTTCTCCGGTGATTTCTCCACCATGCTCGACGACGTGCTCATCACGATGCAACGGGAACAAGATCATCCCCGCGATTCGAGGTACCGCCATCGAGAGCTCCTTAATGGTACCGGGCGTCCCGTCGGCTATACAGGAATGATCTGGACGGGCTTTCGCCCCTCGGACGATGCCTGCTACTACAACTATCTCATCCCTTCAGAGATGTTTGCCGTCGTCGCCCTGGGCGACATGGCCGAGATCGAGCGGGACGTCTATCATAACATCGTGAAGGCGCGCGAGGCGAAAGCGTTGCGCGACGAAGTGCAGCGGGGAATCCAAACCTATGGGCTCGTCTTGGTGCCGAAGTACGGATACATCTACGCGTACGAAGTCGACGGCCTCGGTCACGCGATCTTGACCGATGACGCCAACATCCCGAGCCTGCTCGCCGCACCGTACATCGGATACACGACTCCAAACGACCGCTACTACCAGAACACGCGCCGCTTCTTGCTCTCGCAAGATAACCCGTCATTTTTCCAAGGGCACTGGGCACGCGGCATCGGGAGCTATCACACGCCCGACCACTGGGTTTGGCCGCTGGCGCTGATCGTCGAAGGCATGACCGCCACGACCGGTTATGAGAAGCAGGACGTCCTCTCGCAGCTGCTCGCCAGCGACCCCGGCGATCATCTCTTGCACGAATCGTTCAATCCCGACGACCCACGCCAGTACACGCGTCAAAGCTTCGGTTGGCCGAACGCGCTCTTCTCCGAGTTCGTCATGACCCAGATTCAGGGCACCGCTGAGATTCCGATGGGCGACACCGGCGACCTCGAGTTCCGCTCCGAGTAGGAGCCCGCAGCTGGCTTCAAAAGCGGACGTCATCCTCGGCATGCAGTGGGGCGACGAGGGGAAGGGCCGAATCGTCGACCTTTACGCGCAAGAATACGATGTCGTCGCCCGCTTCGGCGGCGGTGACAATGCCGGGCACTCGATCGTCGCCGGCGAGAGAGAGCTGGCATTGCGGATCGTTCCATCGGGTGTGCTGCATCGTCACGTCGAGTTGTTCATCGGCGGCGGCACGGTCGTAAACGTGGAGACGCTGCTAGCCGAGCTCGATGCGCTGGCGATGATCGGCGTCGATACGACACGCGTGAAAATCTCCGATCGGGCGCACATCGTATTTCCCTACCACGTCGCGTCGGAACGCGCGAGCGAGCGTGCTCGCGGCGCGCAGGCGATCGGGACCACCGGTCGCGGCATTGGGCCCGCCTATGTCGATCGCGTCGCGCGCACCGGCATCCGGTTTGCAGATCTGGCCGACGAAACGTCGTTGATCGCAAAGATCCGCGAGCGTCTCGCGCAACATTCGCTGGACGCGAGCGAAATCAAGTGCGACGATCTCGTCGCGCAGACCTTGCGCGCGTCCAAGCGCCTCGCGGCACACGTCGTCGACGGCGTTGCATATATCCACGAGCGCCTCGCGAGCGGAAAGCGCATCTTGCTCGAGGGCGCGCAAGGCGCGTTGCTCGACGTTGGTTACGGCACCTATCCGTACGTCACCAGCTCGCATACCATCGCGGGCGGAGCCTGCACCGGGTTGGGCATCGGCCCGACGGCAATCGGCCGTGTCGTCGGCGTCGCTAAGGCGTATTGCACGCGCGTCGGCGCCGGACCATTTCCATCGGAACTGCACGACGAGCGGGGCGAGCGGCTGCGCCGCCAAGGCGCAGAGTTCGGCACCGTCACCGGGCGCCCGCGCCGCTGCGGGTGGTTCGACGCGGTCGCGGGCCGCTATTCGGTTGCGATCAACGGTTTGACCAGCGCGGTGCTCACCAAACTCGACGTGCTGACCGGCTTCGAACGCCTCGGCATTGTGACCGGCTACCGGCTGCACGGAGAATCCGTCGACTTCACGCAGGCCGATGCGCCCGGCCTCGAGGTAGAAGTTGAAACGCTGCCGGGTTGGAGCGAGCCGATCGAGGCGTGCCGGCGGATCGCCGATCTGCCCGCGGCCGCCCGTACGTACGTTGCACGCGTAGAGCAGCTGCTCGGTGTTGTGCTCGATCTTGTTTCGGTCGGACGCGAACGCACGCAACTGGCTCAGTAACCTCCCCTCCAGGGAGTTTTCTTACCGTGATGCCGCGGTTTCGCTTTGCGCTCGCGCCGCTGCTCGATCGGCGCGTGCGCGTTGAAGACGAGAGAAAACAGATTCTCGCGCGCCGGCAGCGCGCGTATGACGATGTAGTCCGTGAGCTCGGCCAACTCGGGCGGCAGCTGGCCGCCGGTCCATATGCGGACCACGCGCTTCTGCGCTTCCTATCGAGCGCCATCGAGACGCAGACCGGCTTGGTCGCGCAGCGTCGCGCTGCGGTCGAGTGCGCGCGCCACGACCTGATCGCGGCAAGCCGAGCCCGGCGGGTGCTGGAAAAACTTCAGGAACGTCGGCGGCGCGCGTTCGATGCCGCCGAGTCGCGGGCCGAAGAGCTCGAGCTCGAAGAGGCCAACGCGCGACGGTGAACTTCTGGGCCGCGTACGCGCTCAAACTGGTGCTGGTCGCGCTCCTGCTAGCGGGGCTCTACGCCCTCGCCCGCCTGTTGCGCCGAGCGCGACCGTTCGGCTGCGCTTGCCGGGTCGTCAGCGTCGTCGAATCGGCCATGCTCTCGCCGCATCTTTGGGTCCACATCGTGAAGGTGGGCACGCGCTATCTTTGCGTGGGCGGCGGTGAGGGCGTGATCGCGACGCTAGCCGAGCTTACCCCAGAGGAAATAGCCGGCCGGCGCGGGAGCGCCAGTACTAGTAGAAGTAGGCGAAGTGCGCGATCTTGTTGCCGAGCCTTTCGAGAATGTAGATTTCATGATCGGCTCCCAAGGTCATCGCGGTCGGTTCCGAATCCGCGGTCGGAATCGGATAGTAATGAAGAGCTTTCTGCCTCACGATAAACTGGCCGATCCTGTTGGCCTTCGGATCGCTGAAGTAGAAGTTCCCGTCGATGCCTTGAACCAGAGCATCGGGCGTCATCGAACCGGTAAGCGGATACGTTGCGGTAACGACTCCCGTGATCGACATGCGGACCAGTTGACGCGCTTTGGTCTCGGTGATCCAAAGCCCGTCGTTGCTGGAGGCAATGCCGGCCGGCAGCGATCTGCCGGGTCCGAGCGAATATTCGGTCACCGGCGCGCCGCTCACCGGCACCCGTCCGATGCTGTTCGTGCCCGCTTCGGTGAACCACAGCGCGGAGTCGGGACCGACGACGATCGCGCCGGGCTGAGCGTTGCTGGTCAGCGCTATTTGCTTGAATAACACGAACGGTCTGGCGTGGATCTGCCGAATTCTCCAGATCGAGTTCGTGCCCGGATCGGTCACCCAGATGTTCCCGTCGGGGGCCAGAACGATCCCGGTCGGACGCGGCTGCTGCCCGCTGGAGGCTGCCGGCGACGGCGTGGGCAGAGCATATTCGGTGTAGGGTGGTCCCGAGATCGTAATTTGCCCGACTTGGCCGACATTCGTCTCGGTGAACCAGAGGTTCAGGCTCGGTCCGGGACCCGATGCTATACCGTTGGGGCCGGCATTATGCGTGGGCGTCACACTCTCGGAGATGGAGCCGTCTGAGAGCTGACCGATCTTACTCGGCGCGAACTCCGTAAACCAGATGTTGCCGTCGGCGCCCAGGGCGATCCCGGCCGGCAGGCTCGAGGCCGTCGGAATCGGGATTTGCTTGGTGACCGCCGGGGTGGGCGTGGGAGCCGGCGTGGGCGTGCCGCTCGTAATCGGCGTACCCTTACCGCAAGCGGCCAAGAGCCCGGCCGTAAGGGCCACGAGCAAAATGCGCGCCGTTGTTGACAAACTCTTCTCCTCGGACGAAGGGGATTGGATCAGCCCTCCCTTATTGGCAAGCCGCCTCCGCATTCCCGCATCGCCGCGCAGCGCCGGTCAACTGCTCCCGGTCTTCTAATCTTAAAATATTAGTTGACAAGGGCGCGCGGCTGCGCTACACTTCAACTAAATACTTAAGAGCTTGTAGGAGGATAAGATGATTCGCACCATGGGGACTCAGTCGGAGACGGACATTGCGCTCGATGCGCGCACTCGGGTTCGCCTTCCCGACCAAATGTTTTCCGCTGCAGTCTTTGCGGGTTGGGGACCGTGCTCGAACGTTCTTTCGCAGAGGGGACACTAGAGCGTGGCACGGCGCCGCTCGACAACGCTAACGGAGGCGGAGCTGCGCTTGATGGAGGTTCTCTGGCGCCTCGGCTCCGCCACGGTGGCCGACGTAACCTCGGCGCTGCCGCCGCCACCGATCGCCTATAACAGCGTGTTGACGACGATGCGCATTCTCGAGCAGAAAGGCTACGTCACGCACGAGGAGGCCGGCCGCGCGTTCGTTTATCGTCCGGTAGTCGCGCGTGAGGACGCTGCTCAAAACGCCGTCGGGCATCTGCTTTCACGATTCTTTGACAACAGCGCGGGTTCGCTCGCGCTACGCTTGATCGAGACCGAGCGGCCGTCAGACGAAGAGCTGAGCCGTCTCAAAATGCTCATCGAGCAGTATGAGGAGGGCGCCGAGTGAGCGCAATTTCGCAGGTAGTTACGACCGCCGCCGGCGCGCTCGCCGCTACGGTAATCAATGCCCTCTGGCAGGATGCTTTGCTGGTCGTTTGCGTTTGGCTCTTGCTGCGCGCGTGGCCGGGCATCAATGCAGCGACCCGCTACGCGGTCTGGACCGCGACGCTCGTTGCAGCGATCGTGGTACCGGTCGCGACGACGCTTCCCTTCTACAGCGTGCCGGCTGCGAGTCCGGCGGCGTACGACAGACTCGGCGCGCCGCATGGTACGCAGCAGGGCGAGCACGCGGTCGCGCACACCGCGCGAGCGACGTGGCAGCGGGTCACCGCGCAAACGCGCGGCTCCTCGCAGCGCCCCACCGTGTTGCCCCCGCGCGTGCACGTCACCGTCACGCCGCTGCTCGGCGCGATCATCGCTCTTATTTGGGTGCTGCTCGCCGCCTACGCGCTCGCGCGCCTGATCGTTGGCCTGACGAGGCTCGAACAGCTCAAACGTGACGCGTTGCCGCTTCCGGTCGAGTATCGCGATGCCATGGCGCAGTGGGCGCGAGCCAATAAAGGCGGGCGCGACGTCCGGCTCTGCGTCAGCGACGAGACCGACGTCCCGGTCGCGGTCGGCCTCTTCGATGCGATGATCCTGATCCCGCGTTCGCTGCTCGAAAGCCTTTCACAGGCTGAAGTCGATCAGATCAGCCTGCACGAGCTTGCCCACCTGCGCCGCGCGGACGATTGGACCAATAGCCTGCAGCGCGTCATCATCGCGCTGCTGGGATGGAATCCGGCAGCGCAGTTCATCGGCCAACAGCTCGATCTCGAGCGCGAAGTCGCTTGCGACGATTGGGTGCTCTCCTTCGGCGGCGCTGTGCGTCCGTACGCGCTCTGTCTGACGAAGATGGCCGAAACCTCGTCCTGGCCGCGCCAGCCGATGGCGGCGCCCGGAGTCTTTGCGACCCGCAAGCATATCTCGCTGCGAATCGAACGCCTGTTGCGCGCCGGACGCAACGTCGCAACGAGCCTGTCGCTTGGCCCGGCCGCAGCCGCAATCGCGGTGGTCGGAGCGCTCTCGCTGGCGATCGCGGCCATCGCGCCTTCGGTCGCGATGCCGGTCGTCGCGACCATATCCAGCGCGCCGACCGCGGAGAAGTCCGAGGCTGGGGTGAGTCCGCACACCGCTGCCCGAGCGGCGTCCACGGCAAAAGATACGATCCGCTACGTCCGCGTCGCGCTCGCGCCGAGTGCCGCAGCCGCACCAAGCGCTGCGGTCGCACCAAACGTCGTGACCTCAAAGGCTTCGCCGGCGGCGCGTCCGACCGCTTCGCCCACCGTCGTGCACGTGCCCGGCACTCACGTTCACGTGCCCGGGCAAACGATTCACGTGCCCGGGGTTGACGTAAACGTTCCCGGCTATAGCTACAAGGTGCCGACGCCGAAAGTCGATATCTCCGGCGTGCTCGAGGGCGTGAACAAGAGCCTCGGCGATGTCATGACCGGAAGCATGAACGCCGCCAATCACGCCGCAGCCGTCGCGCAGAATTGGCAGCAGAACGGTGAGCGCTCGTGCTCCGATTGTAACTTTAGCGGCGTCAACTGGGCCGGGCGAGACTTGCACGGCGTCACCTATAGCGACGTCAACCTCAACCGCGCCAATCTGGCTGGAACGAACTTCTCCGGCGGTGCGTTCGAAAGCGTCAACTTCAACCGCGCAAACCTTCAGGGTGCCTCCTTTGCCAATGCCAAGTTGACCGACTGCAACTTCACGCGCGCCAATCTTGAAGGCGTGAACTTCAATGGAGCTTCGCTAACCGACTGCCAGTTCAATAGCGCGAACCTCGCCTCGGCGCAATTTGCGGGCGCCACGCTCGAGAACTGTGAGTTCGCCGGCGCCGACCTCGCGAACGTCGACTTTTCGAAAGCGCGGCTGATCGATACCGATCTGCCGGAACGACGAGGTGCAGCGGCGCCTCCGGCGCCACCGGCCCCGCCCCCGCCGCGCTAGGCTAAGCCGCGCGCGGTAGCGCGCACCCTACATCTCGTTTGATGCCTCGCAGCGTGAGGCTTGGTTCCGTACGCTCTTGCGGGTCCGAGAAAGTGAGAAAAATCGTGATCAAATGCGCGTTCGTTGCTCTCTCACTGACGTTGGTCGCGGCCGCTCCGGCGATGCCGGCGAACTGCATCGGCTGCTCGTTCGCCGGGCGCGATCTCCGCGGCGCGGATCTCTCCGGCGTCAAGTACGTCGGCGTCGATTTTGCCGGCGCGGACTTGCACGGTGCCGGATTTCGCGGCGCGGAACTGGCGGGAGCCGATTTCAAAGGAGCGGACTTGCGCGGCGCCGACTTCACGAAGGCCAGGCTTGCCGGCGTAAACTTCCGCAACGTTCGCATCGATGGGGCGCGTTTTGCCGATGCGAAGCTGGTCGGGATCGACTGGCGAGGCACGCTCGATCGCGCCACCGATGCGGATGTGCGCGCGATCCTGCACGACTGCGCCGGATGCGAGCTGCAAGGCGCAATCATCGAAGGGCGCGATCTTTCCGGCATCGCGATCGCCGGGTCGAGTTTGCAGGATGCGCGAGCGCGACGTGTTCGGCTGATTGCCGCCGATCTCGAGGGAGTGGATTTCGGCGGGGCGGATTTACGCGGCGCCGACCTGCGCGGCGCAAAGCTTTGCTCCGATGATGAGCGGGCGCGTTTCGGGGTCGAAAGCGGCGGCCCGGTTCGTTACGCGGACGATGTCGTCTGCGCGGATTTTCGAGGCGCGGATCTGCACGGCGCCGACTTACGAGGCGCGCTCGTCTGCCGTGACGGACTGCCGGCGCAGAGCTGTGAGCCAGTGGACCCGGCGACCCTGCGTTATCGTTCCAACTCGAACCTCGATGGAGCGATCTTGCGGTGAGATGGACGCCCGCGGTCGCCGCGTGTGCTTTGCTGTTCGGCTCGACCGTCGCTCAAGCGATCGCAGCCGCGGCACAGGTCTCTGTTCCGAAAGTTGCCGATCCGACGCTCGATCCGTCGGCGGCCGCGACCGCTTGGTCCGCAGCCGTGGCGGTGAACCTTCCCTGGGACGAGGTCCGCTCGCGACCGTCCAGCGAGCCGACGAAAGCCTACGTCGCGACCGACGGCCGCGCGCTCTACGTGCGCTTCGACGCGGTGCAGCACGAGCCGATCGCAGCGCTGCAGCACACCAACGATGTTGGACAGGGAAACGACGACGAAGTTTGGATCGACCTCTGGCCCAACGGCGTCAACGGCTATTTCTATCAATTCTACGTCACGCCGAACGGCACGCACTACGAGTACTCATCGGAGAACATGGCCTATTCGCCGGTCTGGGAATCTCGCGGTCAAACCGTCGACGGCGGTTACGTCGTCACCATGCGCATCCCGTTCGACGTGATTCGCAACGCCCACGGCGGAAACTGGAGGGTGCAAATGGTGCGCTACGTTCATGCGACGGGCGAGCAGCAGGTCTGGGCCTACAACCGCGTGCAGATGCAGCCCGACACCTACGGCCAAGCAGACTACGCGCACGCCGGCACGATGACGCTGCCGCCGCTGACGGCCTCTGGACGGCCCAAGTCTCGCGCGGCGCTCTATGCGCTCGGTGAGGCGGCGAGCAAGAGCATCGGCGGCTCGACCTCACGCGTGGGTGCCGATCTCTCCATTCCGATCACACCGACCGCTTCGTTTTACTCGACCTTTCATCCGGACTATTCGAACGTGGAGCTCGATCAGCAGACGATCTCGCCGACCGTCTATCAGCGCTACTACAACGAGGTGCGCCCGTTCTTTACGCAGGCGGCGAGCTTCTATAACCAATTCAGCTGCGACGCCTGCCAGAACATTCAAACGCTCTACACGCCGGCGATCCCGACACCGGCGTCGGGCTATGCGGTCGAAGGGAAGCAGGGACCCTTCGGCTTCGCGTCGTTCGACGCCATCGGCGATCAGCGCAACGATTTCGCGAGCGCGCTCAACTACACGTCGCCGGACACGAGCTGGCAAGCCAGCTTGCAGCGGGTCTCGGTCAACATGCCCGGTCTAACCGATGACGAGACCGTAACCGGCGTCTCGTACTACGATCTCAAGCACCTCACCGCCTACTTCAACTACGGCAACGACTCGGGGACGAACGTAGTCGTGCCCAACGAAGGGCAGTATTACGATCTGGGCACCTTCTGGTCCACTCAGACCTTCGGCTTTGCGGCCGCGCTCCGCAAAGTCGGTCAGTACTTCGATCCGGTCGATGGATTCATCGCGCATCCAGGCATCGCCGGCTACGCGCTCTACGACGCGAAGATCTGGGACTTCAGCAAGAACACGCCGTTCGAGTCGATCGGGGTCTCGGGCTTTCTCGACCGTTACCAAGGTTCTGCGCAAGGCATGTCCCAGAGCGACAATCAAATCCTCGTCGATATCCTGACCCGTAAGGCGCTCGATCTGCAGCTCTACACGGGATCGGACTACTGGCGCTTCGGCGAGGTGCTGACGCCCATTTCGCAGAGCGGCGGCTTTTCATTCACCTACGACAGCGGGCTGCAGACGAACAATCCGGGGCAGTTCCCCTTTCACGGAACCTCGTCGACGCCTACGACGATTACCTACAACACCGGCCGCTACGGGAACGGACGGCTCGATACGTGGTTTCGCACGTCGACGATCCGCGC
>JASHPI010000137.1 GCA_030038215.1 Vulcanimicrobiota bacterium
CTCGGCCTGGAAGAGCGTCGCCGCATCCGTGAAGAGTTGGGCGAGGCGACGCGCGAGCTCGACGAGATCATCGATCACACGACCCGTCTGCTGGGACGGCTCTCGAACAATCTCGCCTTCGTGACCAAGCCGCAACAAGAAGCCCAGAGCTTCAGGCATATCCAACTCATTTGGCTCTCTCCGCATACCGGCGTCGCGATCGTGGTGACCTCGCTTGGGGTGGCGGCGCAGAGCCTCTTCGAGCTCGGCGCGGAGGTGCAGCCCGACGACCTGACGCGCTTTTCGAATGCTCTCAATGCCCGCTTCGCCGGTCGTTTGATGCGCGACGTGAGCGATGCCGAGGTCGCGCGCGCGGCGCGCGACGTGGGCGTTTCCGACGACCTGCGCGGCGCGGTCGTTGCCGCCTGTCAGTCGGCGCGCTCGGGAGAGTTGCCGACGATCGCCGCGGCGGGCGCCCAAAACCTCCTGGATCAGCCCGAGTTCCATGATCTGCGCAAGCTGCGTTCGATTCTGCGCATCGTCGAGGAGCAGAAGACCCTCTACCAAATCGTCGCCGACGCGATGAACGTCGAGGCCGCGAGGGTGAAGATCGGCCACGAACTCGGCAGCGAAGAGCTCTCGGACTTTTCCGTCGTAACCGTGCCCTATCGCTTCGGTCCCAGCGCGCTTGGCATGTTGTCGATTCTTGGACCGCGACGGATGCCATATGCAAGACTGCTGGCACTCGCTTCGGGCACTGCAGAGAGTTTGAGCGAACGGCTCTCGGATATCGAGCACACGTCAGAGCCGTCACATTAATGCCCACCAAGGACTACTACAACATCCTCGGCGTGGCTCGCGGCGCCTCAGAGGAAGAGATCAAGCGAGCCTATCGGTCGCTCGCGCGTAAACACCATCCCGACGTCGCGCGCAACAAGTCCGATGCCGAGCATCGCTTTAAAGAGATCAACGAAGCCTACGAAGTGCTTTCGGATGCCAACAAGCGCGCGCAGTACGATCGATTCGGATTCGTCGGAAACGGCGCGTCGGCCCCGGGCGGCGACTTCGGTTTCGGAGCCGGTTCGTTCAGCGATATCTTCGACATGTTCTTCGGAAACGTGCATGGCGCGGCGGCGCCGCACCGGACCGGCCCCGAGCGCGGCGCCGACCTGCGCTACGATCTGGAAATTGGATTGGAAGAAGCCTTCAGCGGCGCGACTAAGGAGATCGCCTTCAGCCGTTTGGGAGCCTGCGACGCCTGCCGCGGCAGCGGCGCTCAAGCCGGAACGATGATCGTGCCCTGCGAGCGCTGCGGCGGCAGCGGAACGGCGCGAACCGTCCGTCAAACGCCGCTCGGACAGATCGTTACGCAGGCGACGTGTTCGCGCTGCGGTGGTGAAGGTCACCTGATTCCGCACCCGTGCGAGCACTGCGGCGGGCGCGGCCGCCGCGAAACCGAGGTGCGGTTAACAGTGAAGGTTCCGCCTGGGGTCGACGAGGGCTCGCGGATTCGCATCGCCGGCAAAGGCGAGGGCGGAAGCCGCGGCGGACATGCCGGCGACCTCTACGTCTACTTGAGCATCGCGCCGCACCCGCTTTTCAAGCGCCAGGGTCGCGATACGTTCGTCAACGTTCCGGTGAGCTTTCCGCAGGCGACGCTCGGCGCAACGATTGACGTTCCCTCGCTCGACGGTCCCGTTCCGTTGACGCTTTCGGCGGGGACGCAATCGGAGACGGTTATCAAGCTGCGCGGTCGCGGTATGCCGGGAGTGCGCGGAGGGCAGCGCGGGGATCATCACGTGACGATTCACGTGGCAGTTCCCACGCTGTTGAACAAGCGCCAGCGCGAATTGCTCGAAGACTACGCGCGCGCCGGCGGCGATGTAATCGACGAGCGTAGCTTCTTCGAACGCGTCAAGGACGCGTTCCGCCCCGATTGACCGGTTGACGTCGGCTCGGCGTTTCTTCGTCGAGGGCGTGCAGCAGGCCGGCGGCGTGGTTGAGATCGGCGGTAGCGACGCGCACAAGATGACGCACGTTCTGCATCTGCGCCCCGGCGACGCCGTCGAGGTCATCGACTCGGGCGCCAATCCCTTCGCGGCATCGATCGAAGAGATCGGCCGGGTCGTACGCGTGCGCCTGATCGAGACGCTCGCGCGCGATCGCTCCGGTACGCGTCTGCAGACCGACGTCGCGCAAGCCGTGCCAAAGGGACAACGCATGGACTTCGTCGTTGAAAAGACGACCGAGCTTGGCGCCGGGGCGATCGTTCCGTTTTATTCCGAACGCAGCGTCGCCCGCGCCGTCGGCGCGGCCAAACGAGAACGTTGGCGGCGGATTGCCCGCACCGCCGCCTTGCAGTGCGGTCGACGGGATGCACCGCCGGTCTTGGATCCCGTCTCGTTCGATGAGCTGCTCGCGCGCTTCGCGGAGTACGACCTCGTCCTCTTTCCGTGGGAGCTCGCGCCGCCGGTGTCGCTGCGGGAATCGCTGCTCGCGGCTCTGACCGGTGCGCGCCATGCGCTGGTCGTCATCGGACCGGAGGGAGGCTTCGCCCACGACGAGGCCGAGGCTGCCCGGGCGCATGGGGCGATCCTGATCTCGCTCGGCCCACGCATCCTGCGCAGCGAAACGGCCGCCATGGTCCTGCTGGCGGTGATCGACGCCTTGGCGTCGTAGAAACGCACACTCGGCATGCCTCTTCCATTCTCGATCGTCATTCCGACCTACAATGAAGCCGGCGGCATCGAGCGGCTGCTTCGCGCACTCGCCGACCTTTTCTCCGCGCATGGGATCGACGGCGAAATCATTGTGGTCGACGATAATTCACCCGACGGCACAGGCGCGATCGTCGACCGGCTTTCGCGAGAGCTGCCGGTTCGCTGCCTTCATCGTCCCGGCAAACTCGGGCTATCGAGCGGCGTGATCGACGGCTGGCGCGTGGCCCGCCCGGAATCGGTGGCGTTGGGCGCGATGGATGCGGATTTCAGCCACGATATTGATGCCTTGCCAAAGATGGTCGAAGCGCTCGAGTCCGGCGAGTACGGCCTGGCCGTGGGCAGCCGCTACGTGCCCGGTGGCGGCATTACGAATTGGCCGATGCGGCGCATCATCACATCGCGCGTCGCGTGCCTTCTCGCACGTCCGCTGACGGGCATCAAAGACCTGACAAGCGGATACTTTTTGGTTCGCCGCGACGCACTCGAGGGCGTCGAGCTCGATCCGATCGGTTTCAAGATAGGGCTCGAAGTCATCGCCAAAGCGCACTACGGGAAAGCGATCGAAATCCCGTATGTCTTTACCGATCGCGTCGCGGGCGTCTCGAAGCTCAACGAGCGGGAGGTGCTCAACTACTTGAGGCAGCTGGGCAGGCTCTATTCGGCACGGCTCCTTCCGCAAGCCGTTAGGCTGAACCAGCGAACGTTAGACTCGGGACAATAGCGTGGCACCGATGCCGGAATGGATGCCTCGACGCGGCAAGGACGCGCAGCCGACCGATGCCGCCCTGTGGAGCAAGTGTCCCAAGTGCGGCGAGATGCTCTACCGCCGCGATCTGGCCTCCAACCTTTATATCTGCACGCGGTGCGGCTATCACTTTCGCATGAAAGCCTACGATCGTATCGCGACCATCGCCGACGGTGAATTTGCTGAAATCGCCGCTGACGTCTTGCCAGGCGATCCGCTGGGCTGGTCGGATCGCAAGACGTATCCGGCCAAGCTCGACGGCGACCGCGAGAACAGCGGGCTCTCGGAGTCCGTCGTCTGTGGCTTTGCGAAGATCGGCGGATTCGACGTCGGTTTGGGGGTGATGGACTTTCACTTCCGCGGCGGTACGATGGGCACGGTGGCGGGCGAGCGGATCGCGCGCCTGCTCGAAGAGTCGCGCTCGCGCGCGGTGCCGTGTATCATTTTTGCGGCATCGGGTGGCGCGCGCATGGAAGAGGGGATGCTGGCGCTCATGCAGATGGCGAAGACGACCGCGGCGGTGACGCGCTTCACGCAGGACGGTAATTTCTTCGTGGTGGTGCTGACGGATCCAACCACCGGCGGCGTCGCGGCGTCGTTTGCGTTTCAAGCCGACGTCATCGTCGCCGAATCGAAAGCGGTGATTGGTTTTGCCGGACGTCGTGTGATCGAACAGACCATCCGTCAGCGCCT
>JASHPI010000138.1 GCA_030038215.1 Vulcanimicrobiota bacterium
CGGTGACGCCAGCACCTACGACGACATCCTCAACAGCGTCCGCAGCAAGATCTTCACGCTTCCAGGCGACACCGTCGTCATGCCCGGCCACGGGCCGCCCACAACCGTCGCGTTAGAGAAACAGCATAATCCGTTTTTTCCATCACTGAGCTGATCCGGCGCAGCAGACGTCGAGCGAGCACAGGAGGTGCGTAGCGAGCGGCCCCGAGACGAAATTTCACGCCGCCCGCCGCGCCGCAGGCGCGCTTACTGCCTGAACGCGGCGGGAACGGTAACGGAGGCTCCGCTATCGGCGAGGATCGTCGCGCCGCTCTGTTTGGGCGCCGCTTCGGATTCACGAATGAGTTCGAACTGTATGGAGGCTTGGCCCGAGTGCGGAAGCTTCAGGTCGACGCGTTGCGGCGCGCAGAAGCGGTGCGTGCAGAACGCCGCCAGCCAGCCTTGGGCAACCTGCGATGCTTTGAGGTGGACGATCGCATCCGGCCGGCCGCTCACAAGCAGACGGTACTTCGCTGCATCGGCGGTCGTCGCTTGAAGGTCCGCGCCCGTCCAGGGCTGGATCGAAAGCGTCACGGGCTGCGAGAGAGCGAGCATCATGGCGAGACCGGCGAGCATAAACGTCCTTGAGTCCTCCTAAGTACGCAGTTTATAACCGATCGCGGTTAGGCGCAAGATCACCGCAAGCGCGATCGCCGCGAGCAGGACGATCATCGCGATCGAGAACGCCGGTGATAGGTAACTGTGGCCGGTATAGCTCCGGCGGAAGGCGTCGATCGTGTAGAAAATCGGATTAAAGAGTTGCAAGCGGCGCAAGACGGGCGGCAGCATCTCCGCTGAAGTAAAGACGCCGCCGACGAAGGTCAGCGGGGTGATGACGAAGGTCGTCAATATCGCTATTTGGTCGAACTTTTCGGCGAGCAGACCGAAGATCAATCCCAACGCCGAGAACAGCACCGAGACCAGCACGATGACGCCCAGAAAGAGCGGCCAGTCGCGCGGAGCGATGTGAACCAGCACGATGCCGAGCGACGTAATCAAGCCCGCAATCAGCAACGAGCGCGCCAAGCTGCCGAGTATGTATCCCGCTACCACCTCGAAGGCCGACATAGGCGCGATCAGCAGCTCCTGAATCGAATTCATAAAGCGGCCTTGGAAGAGCGAGCTCGAGCACTCGCCGTATGACGCGTCGATGACCTGCAGCATGATCAGCCCGGGGATCAGGAACTGCGCGTAGGTCACGCCTTGGACGCTGGGAATGGCCCTCCCAAGCGCCAGACCGAAGACGAAGACGTAGAGTAAGGTCGTGATGATCGGAGGCCAGATCACCTGATTGATGATCTTGAGGCTGCGGATCACCTCTCGCTTGACCAAGGTCCAGAGCGCGACGTAGTTCATCCCGAGCGCACGAGCTCCAAAAAGACGTCCTGGAGCGAGGCCCCGTCGGCGATCAGTTCCTTGGTCGGCTTCTCGGTGACGATCCGGCCGCCTCGAATGATCGCGATCCGCTTGCAGAGCTCCTCGGCCTCTTCAAGATAGTGGGTCGTCAAGAAGATCGTGAGCCCGTCTTCATTGAGCGCGCGCAGCCATTGCCATAGCTCGATGCGCAGTTCGACGTCAACTCCAGCCGTCGGCTCGTCGAGAATGAGAAGTTTCGGCGAGTGAATCAGCGCGCGCGCCAGACTCAGGCGCCGCTTCTGACCGCCCGAGAGCTTCGTGTATTCGAGGTGCGCGTGCCCGGTCAGGCCGAAGCGCTCGAGCAGCATGTCTGCTCGCTCGATCACGGCCTTTCCGCGCAGACCGTAATAGCCGGCGGCGAAGATCAGAACGTCGCGAATCGAAAGATAGCGGTCGAAGTTGTACTCCTGCGGCGACAAGCCGATCAGACGCCTCGCCTCGCGCCATTGCGTGCGATTGTCGTGGCCGAAGATGCGAATGGTGCCGCCGTTTGTACGAGCCAGGCCGACGATGGCGTTGATGGTCGTCGTCTTTCCGGCGCCGTTCGGACCGAGAAATCCGAAGAACTCGCCGGACTGCACGCGCAACGATACGTCGTCGACGGCGGTGAAAGCACCGTACCGTTTGACGAGCCGGTCGATCTCGACGGCGGTATTTACGGAATGATGTTCTTTAATCGTTTGTACCGGTGGCGGCGAAGGGTCGCGATGAGCTCTTCACTCTCCGGAATCCCGCAACTGGCCAATTGGGTTGCGACCTTCTTAACGTCGAACGGCACGCGGCGATGCTTCACCTGCCAGCCGCCATGGCGTTCGGTGAAGATCGCGTAGCACGCACGCGGGTCACCGTCCTTCGGCAGACCGGCCGACGCCACGTTGACGAGCAGCTTTCCGCGCCAGATACGCGCATACGGCAGGTGGAGATGACCGAACGCGATCGCCGATGCCTGCTCGCCAGCAATGAAATGCTCGAGCCGGCTTTCGTCGGCGTCGGGCCAGATCTGATCCTCGTCGTTGCGCGGATTGGCATGAACGATTAGCAACTGGTTTTCGTCTTCGCCGATTCGCATTGCAAACGGCAGTTCGCGCAGCCACGACAGCCAGCGTTCCCCCAATTCCCGGCGCGTCCATGCGATCTGCGCGGCTTCCATCGGCCCAAATGCGCCATCCCGCGTCGCCTCGGAGAGATAGCGGTCGGTATTGCCGCGCACGCATTGAGCGCCGACTTCTTCCAGCCGTTGCAGCACCTTCTTGGGCTTTGGCCCGTCGAGACAGAGATCGCCGGCGACCGCAATTGCGTCGGCGCCTCCCTGCGACGCCAGGTCGGCCAAACACGAGTCGAGAGCTAACAAATTACCGTGAACGTCCGAAAGGACCGCGATTCGCATAGGGGACGGCTACTTAATCGCGCTTCAACGCGAGTGCTAACATTGCCGGCGTCATGCCGGCTTTCGCAAACTCATAGAGATCGATCGCCTCGACTCTGAGACCGACGCGACGCATGATCGAAAACGAGGTTCGATAACGAACGTCAGCGAGCACGTGACGTTCGCCGAGGCAAAGCACGCCCGCCGCGTTCTCCTCGCCACGCTCGAGCACGATTGTCCGAAACCCGGTAAACGCAGCCGGATCGGCTTTGTCGCCTCCCAGGACGACCGTATCGTCGGCGACCGGGCTCGCAACCGCTCGCAGCGACGGCACTCCGGCCGCAAGCTTAACCTCGACGACGCGGTATCCGCGCGCCCGCGCAACTTCCGAGAAACCGCTGCGCCCCAGGTCGTTGCCGCGCGGGCCGAGCCCCACGAACGCAACGTCGCCCGCCAACATGACGTCGTCGCCGTCGAGCAATCCCGGAGCCGCGATATGCGCTGCCAGCGGCACGTCGAGGCGCGCGAGCTCCGCCATCATGCGGTCCGCTTCGCCGCGCCGCGACAGTGACGTCGGGCGCATCAGCACGGCGCCGTCGCGCAGCGCGATCGCCGCGTTCGCGGCGGCCACTTCATACGGGTCGTTGCTGTGCGTATCCAGGAGGATCGTCTCCACGCCAAAGTACTCGAGGGTCTTGCGCAGGATTTCATGTTGCTCCAGCGCTCGCGAGTAGACGATGCCGGGCTCGCCGATCAACGGTCTCGCAGCTTCGATGGCCGGTGACGGCTTTACCAGCACGACCGCACGAAGCCGCCCGGCCGGCGTCTGCAGTAAGAGGGGCCCAAAGTCGAGAGCGTGGGTCATCATGCTCGTCATTCGAATCTCGGCCGTCCGAGGCCCTTCGGGCGCCCGGTCGCCGGTGGCATACGGCGCAATTACTGAATCGCTTCGAAGGGTTCGGGCGCCGGCGCCGGCGTGAAGAACGAGGCCAGGTCGGAGGCGAGCAAGTCGTTCAGCGTCAATGGAGGCAGACCAAAGATCTCTTCTTCGGTCTTCAGGATGCTCGGGACGCTGAGATGTGCGTTACCGACGAAGCCGCGGCGCGCCAACGGCGAAACCACGAGCGCGTAGCTGCGCATCGCGTTCACGTGATCGACGCCGGCCTGCATGCCTGCCGGCG
>JASHPI010000139.1 GCA_030038215.1 Vulcanimicrobiota bacterium
GCAGCAACGACGATGACGTTCATCGGCGCGTATCCGGTGGATCCCACGAACGAGAAGACCGCGTACACGTTCGGCGCGTCATCGGTCACCTGGAACAGCACGTGGACCGAAAAAGGCAAGGCCATGACCGGCCACGGCTCCTGCACCAAGCAATAACTAGCGTTCCACAACCCGCAACATAACTGGGCCGGCAGGCCGCAACGTCACCAACGGTGCCATGCTCACCGGCGCGTCCGTTGCAAGCGCAAAGTGATAGCGCGCGATAAGGGCCTTGAGCACGATCGCGGCCTCCGCCCAGGCGAAGTCCTCCCCGATGCAGCGGCGCGCGCCGCCGCCGAATGGAATGTAGGCGAACGGCGGCGGCTCGGCGCCCTGCCAGCGATCCGGATCGAAGCGGTCGGGATCGGCGAAGAAATCCGCGCGCCGGTGAAGCAGCAACGGCGACATGAACACCGTCATTCCGGTGGGAATGAAACTCTCGCCGGCAAGCGTGACGTCGCGCAGCGTCTCGCGCCCGATGATCCAGGCCGGCGGATAGAGGCGCAGCACCTCCTTCACGACGCGCGTCACATATGCGTCGTCGCCTTCACGCACCGCCGTCGCCAGGCGCGCCTCGATCTCGGGATGGTGGGCAAGCAGATAGAGCGCCCAGGTCAAGGCGTTGGCCGTCGTTTCGTGACCCGCCATGAAGAGCGTCATGATCTCGTCGCGGATCTGCTCGTCCGACGGCTGATAGCCCGTTTCGCTATCGCGGGCCGCGAGCAGCAGCGAGAGCGCGTCGTTGCGCCCGGCGGCGCCACGGCGGCGTTCGATCAGCCCGTAGATGATGCGATCGAGTACCTCGCGCGAATGCCAAAAGCGTCGCGTTCCCGGCAGCGGCAGGCGTTGTCGCAACGCGCTCAGCGGCGTGAGCATGTAGGGAAACTCGTTCATCATCAGACGCAGCGAATCGGCGACGGTCTGTGCCGACTCGCTCTCGTCGCTTCCGAAGAGCGTTTCGGTCGCGATGCGCAGCGTCAGCTCGGTCATCGCCGCGCGCGCATCGAAGACCTCGCCGAGCCGCAGGCGATCGGCAAACTCGCACGCGTCGCGTTCCATCACCCGTGCGTATTCGGCGATCCGCTCGCGGTGAAATGCCGGCTGAACGATGCGGCGCATCTGCCGATGCAGCGGATCCTCGCTGGTGAGCAGACCCTCGCCGAGCAGCAAGCGCAGCACCCGCGTGCCCAACGACTTGGAGAACGCCTGCTGCTGGGTGACCAGCATCTCCTTGATGAGCGCCGGCTCGTTGATGAAGACGTAGGATCGCCACGGCAGCGAGAAGGCGACGACGTTGCCGTGGCGCGCGGTCATCGCGCGCAGAAACTCCGGGAAGCGCCGGAACGGTACCGGCATCAGCCGGCGCAACGTCGTCCAGCGCCCGGGGCCGGGAAGCTCAGCGCGCATCGACCGCCTCGTACGCCGTCACCGCGCCATAGCGGCAGACGACGCGATACTCGCCGCGCGCAACTTCTTGCGCGATCTTGGGGCGCAAGCGCTGCTGGTAGGTTGCGCTGGGAAAGTCATCGGCGTAGACCAAGTATTGCACGCCGTTCACGCGATCGATCGTGGCGCGCGGCCGCTGCGCCGCCACCGCGGAAAACCATTCATCGTACGTCGCCATCGATGCGTCCTTGGGCACGCAGCCGATCGCGCGTCGCGCGTCTGGGAGGTCGTGGTAGTAGGGATGGAGATAGTGCAGCGGGTGCATCGGATCGAAGGCAATCAAAAAGATCACGCAGAGCACGCTCGCCGCGGTCGTCCAGCGGAACGCTACGCCCTCGCTGCGCCGGCGAGCGATCGCGGCGACGGCCATGACGGCCCCGACCAAGAGCCACGGAATCCAGAGCGCAGCGTAGTGATCGCCCATCCGCCAGACATACCCCGAGTTGGCGAGCAATACCACCGCCGCACCGGGCAATGCCAGCAGCGACCACCACGAACGAAGCGGCAGGAATGCAAGCGGCACGAGTGCTTCCAAGATGTACGTCAATCGCCCGCGCGTGAAGATCGCTTGCACGAATTCGCGCGGATGCGTCAGCGGCGCGAGCATCAGAGCCGCCGGGCCGTCGGCGAAAGGATAGACGTAAAAACTGCTCGGCTTCCAACCGCCAAAATGCGGCGTGATGACTGCATAGTAGAGCACCAGCGCCGCGACCGAGCCGGCCGCCAACGCGGCGCCCGGCCATACCGATCCCGCGGAGCGTCGTCGAACGATCGCCAGCGCGATGCCGAAGAATACCAGCGTCAGCGCTGCGTCTTCGCGCAAGCCGATGGTGACGATGCCGCAGATCGCAAACCACAGCCAGCTGGCGCGATCGGCCGCGAGCAACAGCCCGAGCACGAGCGGCGCATAGAGTCCGAGCTCGTGAAACTCATCGAACCCCAGCGCGAGCAGCGGCGGATAGAGCAGGGCGACGATGCCGAGACGAAAGGCGATCGCCGGACCGGCGTAGGGCCGCGCTAAGGCCGCCAGCAGCGGCGCGCACGCGACCGTCGCCGCGGCTTGTAGCAGCTGCAGCGGCAGCGCGCTGCGCGTCAACGCGACCAGCGGCCATAGCAACGCCAGCGATGGCGACCAGTGGTAGCGAAAGTGCGATCCCGCTTCGACGCCGTTGCGCATGCCGCCGAACCCATCGGCAACGATCTGCGCGAAGGTGCCGGTATCCGAACCGTAGGTCCACAGCTTCGCGCGCACGCACGCGAGCGAGGCAAGCACGACAAACTCGATCGCCGCCCAGAACCACAGGCTCCTCAGCAGGCGGCTCAAACCCCGCCGCCCAACCGCGCGAATGCATGAAACATATCTGCGTCTTCTGCGGCTCGCACGTCGGGCGCGGCGACTCCTACGCGCGCGTCGCGCGCGAAGCCGCCGAGCGGATCGTCCGCGCGGGCTACGGCGTCGTGTATGGCGGCGGAAGCATCGGCTTGATGGGAATCGTCGCCGACGCGGCGCTGGCTGCCGGCGGCGAGGTGATCGGCGTCATTCCGCGGGCGCTCGCCCGCACCGAAATTGCCCACGAAGGTCTGACCCAGCTTCATATCGTCGACACGATGCACGAGCGCAAAGCCCTGAT
>JASHPI010000140.1 GCA_030038215.1 Vulcanimicrobiota bacterium
TTCAAGATGAAGTGGGTGTAATCGGTCGTGTTCGGGTGCTGAAGCTGCACCTCCCAGACGCCTTCAATTCCCTTGCGCGGGTTCGCCGGCGGAGTGGGTGTTGCATGAGCCTTGGCCGCGGACTTCGCGGGCGGCAGCGTTGCCGAGGGCGTTGCAAGCGATGGCCCTCCCGTTCCTGGTGTAGGCGAAGGGACGGGCGTCGTTGTCGGGTTACCGATCGGCGGCGGGGTGGGGGGCGGCGTCGCAGCCGCGACTGCAGGCGCGACGGACGGGATGCTGCAAAAGAAGACGGCCGCGAGCATTGCGCTCACGGCAAGGGCGGCGAAAAGGGGCGACTTCACCTCGTAGGTTTTTGGAGGACCGCGTGCGGCTCCTTCGAACCGTGATGCTTCGCCGAGCGGACATTCGGCCGCTACTTTTCACTCGAGGAGAAACGTTGAGGCTTCATCTGATTGCCGCAGCGACCTTCGTAGCATCGGCTGCACTCGCTGCATGCAGCTCGAGCGTCGGCATCACGCCGCCGCCGCCGGCACCGTTGCCGTCTCCGGTACCGGCCGATCACTACACCGGTACGCTAACGCAGACGTACACCTACCTGTACGGCTATCCGTCCCCGGAGCCGCCGAACACGAGCACGACCGCGATCAAGGGCGTTGTTACCGTTTCGCCCACCACAGGGCCAGGCTTGCCGTCCGGAACGAACGACGTGCACGTTACGGAGACGGACACCACCCCGCTGCAGTCGTCGACGACGGTGAGCGATGCTTACGTGCGGACGAACGCGAGCGAAGCGGTGCTATACGGATCGGTGTCGGAGCTGAAGGCTCCGCAGGGTGGGCAGTCCACCCACACGACGACGAGCTACGTCACGCCGCAAATTCTTTCGCGCGCGCACGGAACGTGGACGAACTCGCCGGCCGGGAGCATCGACGAAAAATATTCCGACGGTCACTATCAGGACCGGACGATCGCGGCTGACGGCAGCTACGACGAAAAGGGCACGGCTTTTTCGCTCGGCGGAAAAATGGTGGCCACCGAGATCTTGGAGAAGCCGAGCGGTGCGGGCGGCTATACCGGCCCCTTCGAGGGCTGTCCGCCTAAGACGTCATTTCTCTTTACCGCAGCGCCGAAGATTGCCGTGTCGCTGGTCTCGAAACCGCCGGTTTTGGGATGCGAGCAGGCAGCGACCTCGATTCCGGACTGGTATCCTGCAACGCCGACGCTTTACCGCGAGCAAGACCGCGCCAAGAGCGGCGCGCCCATGCCGTCGGCTTGTGGCCCTTCCGCGGGCAAGCGCGCAGCGCTGACGGAGCGGTCGATTGCGGGCCTGGACACGATTATCGGCTACCGCGAGCACACCGACGTCTCGGTTTTCGGTCCGCTGCAGGGACCTCCGGTCTGTGTCATTTTCGCCGACGAGATCGATAACTATTACGATTGGCAGGGCGACCAGATTGCGTTTTTTGCCTTTACCGACGACGGCCATCCGGTTTCGACCATAGTCACAGATGAGACGGTCGTCTTCAAAAGCGGCTCTTCCGATGGGGCGAGCGCAATCGTAGCCGCGGCCCAGACGCATTTCGGCGCGACGCTCGAGGCGGTCCGCGCTAGACTGCGTGATGCCATGATACGCCGCTTTGTAACAATGCCGAACAGCGCCGGAGGTACGCGATGAGAAAGCGTTTTGCAGCGTTCGCAGCCACATGCGTGCTTGCGGCATGCAACGGCGGAGGAAGCGGACCATCGATTCCGCCGGGCGCAATGCCCAATCAGCTCCTCGCGCCGGCGAGTGCGAACGTCGCTTCGGCCGGGCAGCTGCGTCCGTATACGGGGCCCCCGCAGCTGGCGTCCTTCACCTGGGGTAAGGCGGTGCGCCAACAGATGATCTTCGTCAAACCCGTAACCGTCGGCGCGTTGGCCGTCTCGGTGCTGGTGCGCATGCGCGACCCGGCCGGACTGGTGCGCTACGCCGAATCGGCCAGCGATCCGCGCTCGGCAGACTATCGGCACTTCTTGACCCCGCAACAGATTGCCGACCGCTATGGAGCGAGTGAGGCCGACTACCACACGGCGGCGGAGTACTTCTGGAAGCGCGGCATGCGCGTGGGCATGTGGCCCCAACGCGAGTTGCTGAGCGTCACGGGCTCGCTCAAACAGCTTAGCGATGCCTTCGGCACCGGGTTCGGTTACTTCTATTACGGTCGGCATCTGGTACTGGCTCCGCTGCAAACGCCGCACTTTAGTCACGTCCTGCCGGTAGATTCAGTGCTGCACCTCTCGACCTACGATCCGGCGCACCGCGACTACGTGCGCGGCGTCTACTCGCATTTTGCCGGCTACTCACCGCAGCAGCTCGCCAGCGGCTTCGACTATTCAGGCGCCTACGGCGCCGGCTATACGGGCAAGGGCATCAGCCCGGGCATCAACGGGACGTGGGCGATCTCACCCGCCGACGTGCCCGCGTACGGCGCGATGTGGCATCGCCACATCGCGACGATTACTCAGGTCTTCGCCTCGCCACAGCCGCCCAGCAAGGCTAACGGACATACCGGCACCGGCAAGGTCGATCCGTACCCGGCGGGCCTAACCTCGCCGCCACCGATCACCAAGCCGTGCAACCTGCCGCCGTTCCCGACGCCGCCCGACTTCAACACCTGCAATCCGGAGGATATCGAGGCTCAACTCGACACCGAGCAAGTCGCGAGTCTCGCGCCCGACGCGAACGTGCTGTTTTACAATGCGTACAACCCCTTGATCTGCGTGAACATCCATACCGGCGACATCGTCAAGAACAACAAAGACGGCAGCTGTCCGAAGGGTGCCGAGCATTATCCGCTGATGGGCATCGAGATCGCCGATGACTCGCTGCAGCAGTCGATCGCCGACAATCGCGCCGATTCAATGTCGCTCAGTTGGGGGGAGCCCGAAAACGACGCGCTTGCGACGGATTACATCTCGAAGAATCCGGCCAAGCCCGGCGTGGGGCAGATCGAGTTCGCCTCGCTGGCGGCCGAGGGGATCGCAGTCTTCGTGTCGTCGGGCGACGACGGTGCGTGGGAATGCTTCAATCCGTTCACGGGCCAGCCGCTGGGAATCGCCTGCGTCAGCTACCCGGCCAGCGACCCGAACGTCACCGGCGTCGGCGGCGTCAACATTCCGTTGACCGATGGCGGCCAGCTCGACGGTCAGATTACCGCCTGGGCCGACAACGAAACCGGCGGCGGGAACGGCGAGTTCGAGAACAACGTGGGATCGGGCGGTGGTATCTCGCGCGTCTTCGAGGCCCCGCCGTGGCAGAAGTCGAGCCTGAAAGCGCGGATGCGCAGAGTCCCGGACATGTCGCTCGACGCCGACCCGAACACCGGCCCTTCGCAGATCATCTACGCGGCCTTCGGGCACGACCGC
>JASHPI010000141.1 GCA_030038215.1 Vulcanimicrobiota bacterium
ATTCTGCCGCTCGCGCAAGCGCGCGAGACCGGCGCGATCTGGATGGCCGGTGAGAAGTACGGTGATCTCATCCGCGTCGTGCAGGCCGGTTCTTCGATCGAATTCTGCGGCGGCACGCACTCGCACTCTACCGGCGAGCTTGGCGTCTTCGTGATTCTGTCGGAGTTTTCGATCGGCAGCGGCATTCGCCGCATCGAGTCGTGCGTTTCGCAAGCAGCCGAAACGTATATCGACAAACAGTCCGCGCTCGTGGGCTCGTTGTCGGCGGCGCTTGCGACGGCGCCCGACGAGCTCGGCGATCGCGTGGAGCGACTGCAGCGCGAGGTCAAGGACCTTCAAACCTCACTCGGGCAGCTGAAGGCGAGACTGGCCGATGCTGATGCACAAACGTACGTCGAGAAAGCCGAACGCAGCGGCGATCGCACCTTCGTCGGCGCCGTCGTTCACGAAGCGAACGGTGAAGCGCTGCGCCATCTTGGCCACGCAATTCGCAACCGCTTGCCCAGCGGCGTGGTAGCCTTAGCCGGCATCGACAACGGAAGCGTTAGTCTGCTGATCAGCGCCAGCGACGATCTCGTGAAGGCAGGCGTTCACGCCGGCAATCTGATGAAGCTTGCGGCGCCGCTGGTCGGCGGCAAGGGCGGCGGACAGGCGCCCATGGCGCAAGGCGGCGGAAAGAACGCTCAAGGCGCGGACGCTGCGCTGCGCGCCGTTCGCGACGCCGTTCTCGCGTGAATCGGCTTCGCGCCTACGCTGCGGCGCTCGCATGCGTGGCGCTGGTCGGCGCGACCTCTACGCAACTCGATTCGGAGTACGTGCTGCAGCGCTACATGCTGGCAATCGAAACCCTCCCGACGCCCAAGGCCGTGATCTTCACGTACTCCGTTTCACAAGCCGGGCCGAACAATATCGAGCAGCGGCATCGGATCTATCGCTCGGGAATGTCCGTGCGCGACGAGATGATCTCGGTCGACGGTGAATTCGTCAGCCACAAGAACGTGCGCTTCTACCATCGGGAGGATCGCTATAGCGTCGGCCGCTTTGCGCCGCGGACGGATGCCTACGAGCTGCTCTTCGTGACGACGGTGAACAACGGGCACCATCTCGACTACGTTTACGATGCGACGCCGCTGAGCCATCCCACCGGCGCGTGGGTCGACCGGCTGACGATCGACGGGGTGCGATACTTGCCGCGCGTCGTACGCTTCCATTCGGTCGGTCCCGACGCGCGTGGGACCGCCGTGATCCAATTCGCTCCATTTGGAAGATACTGGATGCCGATCGCTGCGCAAGCCTCGGCGGTCGTCAACGGCAAACCGGCCCGCGAGCGCATTACGTGGGGCGATTACCGCTTCCCCGATTATCTGCCGCCGTCGACCTTTCAGGCGCCCGAACCGCTCCCGCAAGTAACCGTTCCGCCGCTGTGAAGCCCGCCTACGCCGCGGGCCTCGCCGCGTTGGCGATAACGGCGGTCGTCTCGCACCTGCGCGCGACGCCGTACAACAACTTCGTCCTGCTCGCGCAGGCTCTCTTGCAGGGACACACATGGATCAACTGGCCGGGGCCATACATCGACGCACTGCAGTATACCGACCATCGCTTCTACATCATCGAAGCACCGTTCCCGGCGCTGCTTTTAATTCCGTACGTCGCCGTTGTCGGTTTGCAGGCGAATCAGACGCTGTTGGCGATCTTGCTCGCCGGCATCGCGGTCGGTGCCGCTTGGGAGCTGGGCGAGCGCTTCGGCGTGCCGCCCGCTCACAACGCGTGGATCTGCGCCTTCCTCTTGTGCGGAACCGATTTGCTCTGGTGCGCGGTGCTCGGCGACGTCTGGTTTCTTGCGCACGTCAGCGCCGTCTGTTTCACCATGCTCGCGTTGGTCGAGCTGGCCGGGAAGCGGCGCGGCTGGCTGGTAGCACTGTGGGCCGCCTGTGCCTTCGAATCGCGCTTCTCGATGATTGCCGCCGTCCCCGTCTACATGTATCTTCTAGCCGTTCCCGGCTCGCAGCGAACGACCAGGCGACTTGCATCGTTCGCCGCCGTCCTGGCCGGCGTTGCCGTGCTCTGGATTCTCTACAATCAAGCGCGCTGGGGCACGTGGAACGACATCGGCTATACGGCGTGGTACCACCAGGATCAAGCCGGAATGCCGACCGGCTCACCATTTCGGTTGAGCTACCTGCCGAATCAGCTCTGGTCGTTTTTCATGCAAATGCCGACCCTTTTGCCGGAGTTTCCTTGGCTGCGTCCTGAGTTCTCAGGCGTGGCGCTCACCTGGACCTCGCCGGCGCTGCTGTTGGCGTTCTTCGCACGTTCGCCGCTGCGCTGGATCGTCGCGCTGTGGATCGCTGCGCTGCTGACGGCCGCGCCGAACTTCCTCTACTACGTGAACGGCTACGCGCAGTTCGGAATGCGCCACGCGCTCGATTTCGAGCCCTTCCTCGTCGCGTTGATGATGCTGGCAGTGCGCACTCGCCTGGCGTGGTGGGGATATGCGCTGCTCACCTATTCCATCGCCGTCGGATTCTGGGGCAGCTGGTACTGGCTCGCCTACGTTCGCACTTGATATCGCGCAGACTATTCTTGCGAGGTTCCTTAGTCCGACGGAATGAGAACGGCGACCGGAAGATCGCGCAAGAGCTCGGCTGCCGAGAGCCGTAAGCGCGAACCCTCGACCGTCGCCACCGCCTCGCGCTGAGTGAACACGTTGACGAATTTGCGCGAAAACTTCACCGGCAGCGAAATCTGCTCGTTGGTAAAACTCAGCTCGGGCATGCCTTCGCGCAGGCGCAGCATGCGATAGACCAGACGCGGTGCGACGACGACGGCCTGCCCGCGCGCAAACGCCACGATGCGATCGGCACGGCGCCCGGTCGTCGATAAGCGCCGGTACCCGCCCGACAGGAACTCGTCGCGCCGCTGGTTGCGCAGCTGCAAGAGCCGCCAGGTGATGAAGAGCTTGATTCTGCCGTCATGCCAAGAGCGAAGCAGGTCGCGCGCGAGCACTACCGGATCCTCGCGCTCGAAGCGGTTGCGCAGGTCGTCGAGCAGCCGCGTGCGTAGCTCGAAATCAACCGGACGGCGGTTGTCCGGGTCGACCAGCGAGAGATCCCAGAGCTCGCAGCCTTGGTAGATGTCGGGGACGCCGGGCGACGTGAGCTTGAGCGTCACCTGAGCCAGGCTTGAAACCATCGCAACCGTCGCAACGTCGCGAACGAGCGGCACGAAGTCACGCGCAATCGTGGCCGCCGGCCCGTTTTCAAAGAGCCGGCGCGTGAAGGCGCAGGCCGCGTCCTCGTACGCGAGATTTGGATTAACCCAACTCGAGTGGACCTTGGCTTCTCGAACGGCCTTGCGCAGCCATCCTTCGATCCGCTCGAGGTATCCCGGCAGCTCGCCGCGAGGCGGCGCATCCCTTGCAAGCCAATGCGCGGGCCAGGTGCCGATCAGCGTTTGATAGAGCGCGTATTCATCGTTGGCGCTGGGCACCGGATGCGACGCGAGAAAGGACCGCTGCTTCGAGCGGCGCGCGAACGCGCGTAGCGCCCGCCGCCAGCGTCCGGGCATTTCCGAGAGCGCATCGATCCGTAAACGCGCATCTTCACCCCGCTTGTGATCGTGCGTCGCGGTGGCGAGCATGCCGTGCGGATAGTGTTTGGCGTTCCATTCGTTGTGGCGGTGGAAGATTTTGATCGAGGTGCCGAAACGGCTGGGATCACCGCCCACTTCGTTGAGCGAGATCAATCGCATAAACCGGTAAAAGGCCGTGTCTTCGATTGCCTTAGCCATGACCGGGCTGGTGTATTGCTGAAATTTCATCGCCAGCTTGAGCGCCTGCGTGCGCTCGTAGTGCGCTCGCTCGACCGCGGTAACGTCGGCAGTGAGAACCTCGGCGAGAAAGTCGAAGACCGAATCATCCATGATGTCGGCGCGCCGCCGCGCGATCGTCACGGCCCACTCGATGAAGCGGCGGTCCTCCTCTTCGATGCGTTCGCCGGTGACGTAGGTCCGATAGACGGGAAAACAGGCGACCACGTGCATCAGCGCCTCGCGCAGGCCGTCGTAGGTAAAGTCGCTCGAGCGCCGATCGGTCCGCGTCAGGCGATAGAGGAGATTCGCAAGCACGGTGAGCTCGCTCGCGAGATTGCTTCGGATGATGTGACGCTTGGCTGCATAGGCAATCTCGTCGAAGCCGGCCTCATTAGCCGCGAACTCGCGGTAGATGTTGTTGAAGGCAAACTCGGCTCGGCTATCGACGAAAAGTCCGTTGACGACGTTCATGAAATCGTAGCCGGTTGCGCCGTCGATGCCCCACCCTTCGCGCAGAGCCTCGAAGAGCGCGAGGATCTTTTCGACGACCAGATAGAGCGGATGGCCGAGCATCGCGGCCCGATCGCGCACCAATCGGCAGTAACCGGCCGGATCGAACAACCCGTCGACGTGGTCGATCCGCAGGCCTTGGAGACGCCCGTCGGCGATGAGATCGAAGACGAATCGATGCGTTTGTCCGAAAACCTCGGCGTCTTCGACGCGTAAGCCCGCCAGGTCGTTGATGTCGAAGAAGCGCCGATAGTTGATCTCAAAGAGCGAGACGCGCCAAAATGAAAGCCGATAGTGCTGATCGTTGAGCAGCGCGTCGAGCCGCTCGACGCTCGCCGGATCGT
>JASHPI010000142.1 GCA_030038215.1 Vulcanimicrobiota bacterium
CTCTTGGTCTTTTCCCCGAGCTGCGCCGCCGTGAGCATTGGCGGCGCTTCGACGACCGGAAGCTGATCGTGAAAGGGTGCGGGGTGTTGGCCGAAGTGATGGCGGCGCCGCGAGCGCCGGCGGCGTCCGCCGCCGCCTTGCGGCGGGCGCATGTCATTGTTGGGACGATGTTCCGTTTGCAGTGGAGTATCTCTCTCGTAGACGCGCACACGCCGAGCTTCGATGATCGCCGGCGAGGCTACCGCAATCAGATCGGTGACGTGAGCGTGGAAATGTCAAAAAGGGGCGCCGCGGCTGTCATGAGGACTGCGACGCGACGCCCACACTATAGCACAGCCGCAGACGAGGTTCAAGGAGGGTTCAAGCGAGCCGGGCCGCTCACGAAAGGACTGCCGGCTTCGTAGTAGCGTAAGCGGCGTTCGGTCGCGCGCGTCACGCCGATGCGCGGGCTTCGCTGCGCGCGGACGCGCTTGCGGGCGCCATCGGCGAGCCAGAGCGCAGGGTGGACGAAAAGATCGATGCCGTCGCAGGATCGGTCAATCGCGAGCGCGCGACAGAGCCGCCCCGGACCGCGGCAGAGGTCGCGAACGCCCCGCGCTGCGCGCCGCCTGCGCATTAGGTCGAGCCCTTCGATCGGCTCGAGCGCGCGGATCAACACCCCCGCGCCTTCGCCGTCAATCTCACTCGAGACATTGAAGCAAAACGACGTGCCGTAAATTTGGTAGACGTACGCGCGATGCGGCGGCCCGAAGAGCGTGGCATTGCGACGACTCCTGCCGCGATACGCGTGGCAGGCCGGATCGTTCGGAAGGTATGCTTCGGTTTCGACGATACGTCCGGCTACGAGTCCCTCGTTCGTTTCACGAACGAGAACGCAGCCCAGAAGAGTCCGCGCCAATGCACGCGTTTCGACCGGAAGAACCTCCGAGCCGATTCGCTTCAGCGAGGGACGCGTCATGCAGCGAGATTCAGCGCCGCTTCCGCCCGTGCCCTCTGCGTTAAATCCTCCGTTGCTCCCGCCTTTACGCCATACGCCTCGAGCGCGTTGAGCGCACAGCGCAGACGCACGTACGCGAGCACGAGCACGTCGGGCAGATCGCGCTGCGCCACGATCTCGTCGACGAATTGCGCGTCGCCGAGCGTGAAGTTCACGCGCCGGCAGCCGCGCTCACGCAGTGCTCGCGCCACTTCGGTCAGCGCCGCGTAGCTAATCGCTCGATCCTCGGACGGCGCCGGTCTCATCCGGAACGGAAGACGCAGCAAACGATCCCCTTTAGCAGTGGCGACCGTTGCATACGCGATCCCGCGTCCGCGGCGATCGGCGGCGTACCCTACTTTGACTTCGGTCATCACCCTAACGGTATCGTACCCCGAACATATGTTCGTGGTCAAGCGATGCGGGCGGGTTGCATGACGCTCGCGTAGAGGGCGAGCATGCCTTCGATCTGCCGGCCGACGGAGAATCGCTCGGCCGCATGCCGCGCGGTCGCCACAGAGGCCTGGTTCGCGGGCGGAATCGCGCCAAAGGCATGCGCAAAGGCTTCCGCCGAGGGGGCGACCGTGATCCCTGCGGGTCCAAGCACTTCGCGATTCTGCGGCGTGTCGGCGGCGATCACGTACGCGCCCGCCGCCAGCGCCTCGACCTGGACCAAGCCTTGCGTCTCGGTCGTGCTAGGCATCACGAAGGCGTCAGCGCTGGCGTAGAGGTCGGGAAGAGCGTCGCGCGCCACGATCCCGAGAAAGCGGGTCCGTCCGACCAGGCCGTATCTGCGCGCCTGTTCTTCCAGTTCGCCCCGGACCGGCCCGTCGCCGGCGACCGCGAGCTTCAACGACGAGTCATTCGAGCGCGCGAGCGCCTCGAGGAGTAACTGTACGTTCTTCTCCTTGGCCAGGCGGCAAACACAGAGCAAGAGGCGATCGCCTTCACCGGCCCCGAGATGGCGCCGCAGGGCTTCGTCGCGGCGTCCGGCCCCGAAGTGCGCTACGTCAATGCCGCTCGGCACCACTTCGATGCGCGTCCGAACTCCGAGCTCGCGCAAGTGTACGCGCATCGCCGGGGTCGGCACGACGACCGCATCGGCAAGATTTGCAAACGTGCGCGTCAGTTGTGACGCTGCAAAGCGCGTTGCCTTCGGTTCGAACGGGACGTAATGCGCGTAAGCTTCCAGTTGCGTGTGATAGGTGAAGATCAGCGGCATCCCATAGCGGCGGGCGTAGCGCAGGCCCATCCAGCCTGTAACGAAGGGCGAGTGCACGTGCACCAAGGAGAGGCGCTCGATGATCGCCTTGACGTCGCGACGGCTCACGAGCGGAAGGGTCAAGCGGTACGGCGTGCGCATCGGAAGCGGCAAAGAAGGGATCCGAAAGACTGGGCCGTCCGTTTCGGCGTAACCTGGAATGTGGGGCGCAAAGCAGCACACCTGGTGTCCGCGAGCGCGTAAACCGTCGGCCAGCGTCTCGACCGAAGCGACGACGCCGTTGACCACGGGCCGGTAGATCTCGGTGAAGAACCCAATGCGCAGGCGCTCCATACGCGGCTGCTTCGCCCCGCGCTCCTCTGGGCCCGGTCTTGAAGGTGGGTCCTGCCGGTCTGTGACTTTTGGCATGGTTCGGCCGACGGGTGGGCATATATAGTGCTCGGGTTCACTGCGCGCCCCTGACCTCAGACCGTCCAGGCGCCCCCATCGAGAAAGGATCCCCCATTTGATCGGACGCCTGCTCCGCGCTGGCCTCACCTACGCCATCCTCGCCGTCGCTCCGGCGTTGGCATCCAATTCGGCCGCGCCCGCGAACGCCGTGCACTGGCAGGGCGGCGGGGTCGTTACCTGGGAGGCCAAGCTGCACCGCTCGATCGCGCCGCAAACAATTCACCGGCTCGACTTCGCTCTGGCGCCGGGCGCCTCAAAGGTCATCGCCCACGGCGCGGCGGGCGAGCGCGAGCTGGTGGTGCGCTACTCGCAGCGCGACGGCGGACCGGTCCGGCGCAGCATCCTCTCCGCGACGGTGATCCAAACACCGCGCCCCCGCATCGTGGCCGAAGGCATTGGTCGTTCGCCGCTCTCCAGTTTTGAAGCGCGCGGCGTTCTGCGAATGTCCTACATCGCGCGCAGCGCGCTCCAGATGGTCGCCACCGCGTATACCGCCGATTGTGCGGGATGCGGCGGCATGACGGCCTTCGGTCGCGCGGGACGCGGCATCGTGGCGGTCGATCCGCGCGTCATTCCGATCGGAACGCGGCTCTTTATTCCTGGTTACGGCTTCGCGGTCGCCGGCGATACCGGTGGCGACATTCGCGGCGATCGAATCGATCTGGGCTTCGATTCGGACCGCGAAGCGATGCTCTTCGGACGGCGCGACGTCACCGTCTATCGATTAGATTCGGCGAAATAGATTGCAATAGATCGGGTGCTGCCCCATCCCCGCAAGCTGCTTTCGCAAGCGGGTGTACGCCCCAAGAAACGCTACGGGCAGAACTTTCTCGTAGACGCGGCGACAGCGCAGCGCATCGCTCGGCTCAGCCTCGCGGGCGCGCCGCCGGCTTCGCGGATCATCGAAATCGGCGCAGGAACCGGCGCTTTGACGCTCGCCCTCCTCGATGAAGCCGCCGATGTGACGGCTCTCGAGATCGACCCCAGTCTGGTGAATCTTCTGCGCTCGCGCGAAGATTTGTCGCGGGCACGCATCCTGCAAGCCGATGCGTTGACCTTCGACTACCGCGCCTGGTCGGATGAGCGGGTCTGGCGCGTTGCCGGAAACCTTCCATACAACATCGCAACCGCGTTGATCGTGCGCCTGGCAGAAATGGAGTGCGGGCCGGATCACATGACGGTGATGGTCCAGAAGGACGTGGCAGATCGCCTCGTTGCCGTACCCGGCACGCGGGCTTACGGCAGCCTCTCGGTTGCGGTGCAGTATGCGATGCACGTCGAGCGCGCGTTCACGCTCGCTCCAAGATCCTTTTATCCGCCGCCGAAAGTGCATTCGACCGTCGTGCTCTTACGGCGCCGCGCCTCGCCCGCGGTGCATCCGCGCGATCTTCAGCTCTTTTGGAAGGTCGTGCGTGGCGTATTCGCGTACCGGCGCAAGACGATTGCCAATAGTCTATCGCTTGCGCTCGACCTCGATCGCGCGATAGTTTCCCGGGCGCTTACGATCAGCAACCTCTCTCCGGAGCTTCGCGGTGAACGACTCGACCTCGCCGACCTCGCCCGCCTGGCCGACGCGCTGGCCGAAGGATAGCTTCACCGGCTTCTGGACGTGGCTGCTCGCGGGCTTCATCGCGGCGCTTTTTATAGCCGGATTTTTCCTCACGCTCAAACTGAGCCGGACGCCGATTCAGCCGCCCAATCCCTTCATCTTCGACCTATCGATCGTGCTGCAGTTCGTGCTCGAAGGCGCTCTCGTCATCATCGTCCTCGCCGCGATGCCGGTCATTTCGAAGTTTTCGCTCCGCGAACTGGGGTTTCGAATGCCGAACGCTCGAACCGTCGGCATCGCGGTGCTCGGGGCGGCCGCAATGGCGATCGTGGCAAACGGAAGCGCCTCGCTTATCGACTATCTGGCGAAGAGCCAACATCAACAAGATATTGTCCAGATCTTCAAGAGCTTGCGCGATCCGACGACGATCGCCATCTTCGTGGCCTTCGCGGTCCTGTTCGCGCCGTTCGCAGAGGAGACGTTCTTTCGCATCCTGTTCTTCAATCTGGGGATGCGTTACGGCGGCTTTTGGGGCGGCGCGATACTGAGCGGCGCGCTCTTCGGCATCGCGCACGGCGACATCTATGCCGCGCTGCCGCTGGCTCTAGGCGGCGTCGTGCTCTGCGCGGTGTACTATCGTACCGCTAATGCCTATGCCTCGATGATCTCACACGCACTTTTTAACGCGCTGTCGATCGCAGCGCTCCTAGTAGCTCCGCAAATCACCCGATAAGCGCGCGGACCGCCTCGAGAACGGCCTGCGAATCGATCGTGGGCGTATCCAAATAGCGCAGACGATGGCGGAGTGAAGCCGGCTTGCTGGTGGTCGCGGGCCGGCGGTCAAAGCCGTGGTCGCGGACGCGCCGCCCGATCAGGTGAATCGCGGCGGGATTCGGCTCATCGTACCAATCCGGGTGATGTGCGAGCCAAAGACCGATCGTCGGTATGCTGCCGCGCGCCATCGTGAGATGGAGCGGACCGGCTGGAATTCCGACAAAGAGATGCGCGCGCGCGGCCAATCCTTTGTACAGCCGCGCAAAGGGCTCGTCGAGATCCGCAAAGAGCTCGCGGAAGCCCGCGGCCCCGTCGCCCAAATGCTCGTCGTCCATCGAGACAAAGTGCCAGCGCCGGTCATCGCGCCGCATGCGCATTGCGAAATCCCGTGCCTCCGAAGAGTCGCCCCAGTTCTTACGCGCGGCCGTTACGCCGGCCCGAGAGAGGATGCAGAGGCGTGTGCCCGGTGGCGCGAATCGCGCCAACCGCTCGTCGAGTCGTCGCTGCGTGGCCGGCGGAGCCGTGAAATCGACCGTGTTGACCAGCGGCTGCGAAAGATCGAACGAGCGTAGGCGTGCAGACGGCACCAAAAGGCGCGCGAGGTTGCGCGCTTTCGTGTGAAATGGATAAGGCGTGCGTCCTTCCGTCTCCGGATAGTCGGTCCACAGCAGGATCTCGGGAGCGAAGGCGCTCACGTTGTGACCGATCGGCCAAGGCAGCTCCATGCGAACGCTGCCGCCGTTACACGCTCGCAGGCTCAGACCGAAGTGGCGCGCCCCAAGATCCGCGCCGTCTGAAGGAGCTCGCACTCCGCTGCAAAGCGCAAAGATCTGAGGATGCTCTTCCATCACGCTCACGTAGTCGTCGCCAAACCGCGTGATCGCGTACGTATTCGAGGGCTCCAGTAGCGGGGCGAGCGCGCCGAAATGAACCCAGTCGCCCAACCCATGCGGCCAATAGATGAGCACGCGTCGGCCGGAAAGCGCGGCGAAGCGGCCTCGATCCTCGCGCATCGCGCGCACGGTCGCCTGCGCGGCGATGCTCACGGCGTCACCGGGACCCCGCCGCACAGGTGCGGCGGCAACCGCCCCGTGAGGCTGGAGAAGAATGCCGGCGCGTTCGTGTCGTACGCCGGACAAGCGGCGGCGTGCGGATCCGGATACGGATCGAGCCGCACCCGCGGATTGGCGGCAGCGACTGCCCAAACGCCCTCGTCGCGCCTGCCGAGCACTGCGGAACGCCCGTCGTCACGGATCGCGACGGCGCGCGCGTACGCCGGCCAGTTTACGATGTACGGCCACCGCCCCGGGCGCAGCACGGTATCGTTGAAGATCAGCAGCGTGACGATCAGCGCGCAGGGGACCATCGCGCGGCTCAAGACCGGCCAGCGCCGCAGCCCAAACGCCGCCGCAATCGCAGCCGCCGCCAAGAGCGAAGCCGTGTAGTGCGATCCGACGCGGCTGGGCTCGTAGTTCCAAGGCCGCATGAAGACGATCTCGGCGACCAATGGCGCCGCCAAGAGCAGCCATCGTCCGACGCCCAGCGGCGCGAAGGCAAAAGGCGCCAGCAGCAGCGCGATCATCGTGAGTTTGCCGCTCGGATCGCCGATCGTGAGTCCGTAAAGCGGAATTCCCGGCCGCGCACCGGCGAGATGCTCGAGTCCAAAGAACAGCAGTCCGTTGAGCGCGCTTAGGGCGCAGAGCGCCACGCCGATGCGCCGGTCCCACCACAACGCGCACGCTGCTGCAAACCAGAGCACGAAGAGGATCTGATCTTCCTTCAGCCCCATCAGCAACTGAGCGGCTACGAGGGTGGGCCAAAAGAGACGTTTGCGCACGGCGAGCGCCCCGCCGAACGCAATCAACGGGACGAAGACGTTCTCCGAAAAGTTATCGTAAGCAATCCCCTGCGCGGACGGCGTCAGCAGATACGCGATGCCGAGGAGATTCGCCCCTAGCTGCGGCACACCAAGCTCGCCGGCGAAAAGAACCAGCGGAATCGCCGCCGCTGCGACGGCAGCAACCTGAATGACGAGCAACGTCTGCGCGCGTGGAAACACCGCCACGATCGGAACGAGCGCGCTCAGCGCCCAGGAGTCGTGCACCTCGAAGTGTGGCCGCCATTCTCCGAAGTTCCAGGATGAACCGTGGCGCAGGTTCACCAGAGTCTGCAGATACGTGCCGAGGTCGGCGCCGTAACGCAACGCGTAGAGCTTGTTCAAGTCGAGCGCCAGATAGACGATCGCGAAAACCGCCGCCGCGACGTAGACTACGCGCACGATCTCTTCAGAAGGCAGTGCTCTCGTTACGAACGCGTCGTACGATGTCGCGTAAGCGCTCGATGAACTGCGCGGGTGAAAATTGCTCGGCGTGGGTGCGTAAGCGCCGTGGATCGAAATGCGACTCGTCGAAGTCGCAGAGCACCTTCGCCAGCGATTCCGGCGTCGCTTCATCGAAGAAGACGCCGGTTTGGCCGTCGATAATCGTTTCGAGCGCGCCTCCGCCGCGATAGGCGATGGCGGGGCGGCCGGCTGCAGCCGCCTCCAGCGGTACGAGGCCGAAATCTTCCTCCCCCGGCACGATCGCCGCCCGCGAGTCGCCGATGAGCACGTTGAGCTGCGCGTCCGGTACGTAGCCCAGCAGCGTGGTCGTCGTCCCGCGTGCGCGCTCGCGCAACGTTCGCAGCGCGGGGCCGGCTCCGGCCACGAGGAGCTTGACGCCCGCGAGGGCCGCAGCCCGTATCGCAAGGTCGATACGTTTGTATGGCAACAACCGCGATGCGATGACGAAATAGTCACCTCCGCCGCTTCCGATGCTGAAGCGGTCGAGATCGACCGGACACGGCAGCACATCGCAGTCGCGCCCATAATAGCTGCGAATGCGCTCAGCGACGTTGCGCGAGTTGGCGACGAAGCGCGTCGGGCGCCCGGCCGCGGCGCGATCCCAAGCCACCAGGCGCATGACCAAAGGACGCGCGAGCGCGGTCGGGCCGAGGCCTCCGATGTATTCGTCGTATGCAAAGGCGAAACGGCTGACCGTGTTGATATAGCACACGTGGACGGCGCCGGGCGGAACGCGTACGCCTTTGGCCCACGCAGTCGTCGAACTGACGATCGTGTCAAAGTCCGAAAAATCGAAACTCTCGAATGCATGCGGATAGAATGGCGCGAGCAGGCGAAAACAACGGTTCGCGGAGGGAAGCCGAGCCAGGTACGACGTGCAGACTCGCTGCCTTGGAATCAAATCGCCGACGGCTCGCTCGTCGTAGAGCGCCGTGTAGATCGGCGCGTCGGGCCATGCCTGAGCAATTCGAGCGAAGACGCGCTCCGCGCCGCCGCGCTGGTTCAGATAGTCATGAACGAGCGCGACCTTCATCTATCGCGGATGGACTGAATCAGGACCTCGTTAGTCCTGGAGGTTCGTGCCGCGGGGTAAAACCAGCGCGATGGTGGGATTGCCGAGATACCTGCGCGCGACGCGCTGCAAGTCCTCGGCGGTCGTCGCCGAAATCGCCGTCAAAGCCCGGTTCAGGAAATCCGGCGAAGCGTTTTGCTGCGCGAAGACTGCCGCCAGCCAGGTGCGGGTCTCGAGCGTCGTCGCGTCGGTTGCGAAATCGCCCGCCGCTTCGGCTTTGAAGTCGTCGATCGACCCTTGAAGCTTCGTTACCGCCAAGACGTTCACGATCGAAAGTGCCGTCGCGAAGGCGCGGCTTGGATCGCCGATCAGTCCGCCGTTAACGTAGATCACGAGGCGCGCCGGCGCATGGTCGTAGGTGTAGACGGCGCCGACCGAGCGCGAGGCAAAGGTCGGCGAAACGACGCCCGGCACCTGGGCGATATCGGAGAGCGTTCGACGCACGAACGACGCCAGCACGAGCATCGGCCCGAAGTCCTTGCTGTCGACGCTGGGGGCCGGATACTCAGCGATCAGCCAGGGCGACGAGATGTCGCGGTGCGCGACGATCTCGCGCGTCGCGCCGCTCAGCGTGGGAACGTGAACGGCTATCGGATCCGTCGTTCCGGGCGCCAGCGCCCCGGCAAGATTAGCGAGCGCATCAGGCGCCAGTGCATCAAGGCTTCCCGCGGCGCTGACGATTGCGCCGCCGCGCCGATAGTACGCGCGATAGAACGAGGCCGCGTCAGATGGAAAGAGCTGCGCGAGCGAGGCCGATGTGCCGAGCTCGGGCAGACCCGCATTGGCCTGCGCGGATGAGGCGGCGCTGAGCATGTCGAGGCCGACCTGCAACGCCACTTGTTCGCTCTGCGCAATCCGTTTCACCAGCGCGGCACGTGAATCGCGCACCGTTGCCGGCGAGAAGTCCGGCGCTGCAATCGCGCTCTGCACCAGCCCTAGTACCGCCGTTGCGTCGCTGGGGAGCGATTCGATGTAGAAACGGACGTCACTCGGATCGACGGTGAACTGCACCGAGCCGCCACGCGCGGCGACCGCGTCCTCGAGCGGCTGCGCTGGTGTGCCTACAGGGGTGCGCATGATGGTCTCGGCGACGAGCGCCGCTAACCCGTTCTGCTTCATCGTCTGCCGGTCGAGCCCGGCACGCACCACCAGCGCAACGCCGACCAGCGTCGCGGCACTATCGGACTGGCGTACCACCGTCGTTCCGCCAACGTTCTCGACGATCGGCACCGGTGCGGGAGCCGTAGCCGCAAACGCGCCGGCTGGGAAGGCCGCGAGTGCGCCGGCGATGGCCGCGCAACAGAGCAAGCGGGAGGGGGTCATTGCGAGCTTCCCTTGTCCTCGGAGGCGGCTGCGACGAGATTCACCACAACCGGATTGCGTAGATAGCGGCGCACGACTTCGGCGACATACGGCGGATCGAGCGCGCGCACGGCGCGTTCGTATTCGCCGTTCGCGAGCCCGGGGGCGTAAGCCGTGTTGCCCTCGACCGTGTACCAGCCGAGGTTGTCGGCCCGCTCCTGAGGCGTTTGCGTATCGGAGGCGACGTGGTAAAGAAAAGCCTCGCGCGCCGCATTGAATACCTGTTGATCCATCGGCTGCTCGAGCTTGGTCAAGGCGTCGAGAACGTGCTGCTCGGCCTGCTTCTTGTTGTCGCCACCTATCGTTACCACCATAACGCCAGGATCGTGCAGCGTAACGAACTGACCGACGAGCAGCGTGTCACCCTTGGATTGATCGATGATCTTCGAAACGACGCCGGTCTGGTCGCGAAAGAGATAGTCGGCGATGAAATCCAGCGCGGTCGCCGCTTTTTCGTCGGAGATCGGCGGTCCGACCCAGGCCAAGCCGACGCCGTCGATCGGCGCGGGGGCGGTGGTCGGCGCCGGATCGGCGGCAAGCTTTGAATCGTACGGAGAATCCATCGAACCCACGCCATTCCCATCGGTGACGGCGCTGATCGCCGAGGCATCGACGTCGCCGGTCAGCGTCAAGACGGCGTTGTCGGCGCGGAAGGCGCGTTTTGCGAAGGTCTCGACCTGCGCCGTGCTAATACGCGTGAGCTGCGAAAGCGCGGTCGGCAGCGGCGGATAGTGGGCCGGCCCGTTCTCGAAGAGCTGCTTGAAGAGCAGGTCGTGGAGCGTATTGTCGGTCTCGTAACGCTCCTGCACGCCAAGCACGGCGGCGTTCTCACGAGCAGTCTTGAGCGCCGCATCGTCGATGTTCGGGGCGAAGTAGGCGGCCGTCATCGCGGCGACGACCTGACGCGTTCCCGAAGCCGGAACGACCGCGCCGATGCCGACGATATCCGGAAAGACTTGGATGTTGAGCTCACCGCCGAGACTGTGAACGAGGGCGTAGAGCGATTTGCCGCTGGCGAGCGGCGCAACCGCGGCTGCCGTCGCGGCCAAGTGCAAGATGCCCGGTGTCGCGTTGTCGTAACCGGCCCCGGGCGCGCGAAACCAAAGCCCGATCGCACCCGACCCGACGGTAGGATCCGGGTCGAGCACATAGGATCCTCCGCGCGGCAGAGGACCGGACTGTTGTGCGCCGGCGATTGCAGGCACAGCCGCGCCTAGCTGCAGCGACGCCGCGAAAAGGACCGCCGCTACGCGCAACGCGCGAGTCATGCCGGCTCCGGCGAGATCTTTGGAGGGAGGCGCGATGGCTTCTCGACCCGCTTCGGCTCATCCGCGACGGGGCGATCGCTCTGTGTCTCGGGCGCGGGCATCACCTCGATGCCGCGTTCGCGATCGAACGCGCGCCCGTCGAGGATCGCCTGAACTTCTTCGGCTTCGACCGTTTCGTATTCGAGCAACGACGCGACCATTCGCTCGACTTTGTCCCAATTATCTTTAAGCAGCTGCTTGCCGTTGTCGTAGCAGGACTCGATGATCTTACGCACTTCGGCGTCGATTTTGCTCGCGACCTCTTCTGAATAGTTGCGTTCGTCGCCGAAATCACGCCCGAGAAAGACCTGGTGAGCCCCGCGGCCGAATTGTATCGGACCGAGCTCGCTCATCCCGTACTGGGTTACCATCCGGCGCGCCAACTCGGTCGCCTTCTCGAAGTCGTTGCTGGCTCCGGTCGTGACGTCGCCGAACTTGATCTCCTCCGCAAGCCGTCCGCCCATCGCCATGGTGATCTCGGCGAGTAGCTCCTCGCGGGTGCGGCTATGCCGATCGTCTTCGGGCAACGACCAGGTGATCCCCAACGCCATCCCGCGCGGGATGATCGTCACCTTGTGAACGGGGTCGGCCTTCTCCAGCATACCGCCGATAATCGCATGCCCCGACTCGTGGAAGGCGGTGACCTCTTTTTCCTTTTGTGACATCACCAGCGACTTGCGCTCTGGGCCGACCATGACGCGATCGATGGCTTCGTCGCAGTCAATCATCTCGATCAGATTCTTGTTCTTGCGGGCTGCGAGCAACGCCGCCTCGTTGAGCAGGTTCTCGAGATCGGCTCCCGAGAAGCCAGGCGTGCGTTTAGCCAGCGTCTCGAGCGAGACTTCCTTGCCGAGCGGCTTGTTGCGCGCGTGAACTTCTAGAATTTTTTCGCGGCCTTTGAAATCGGCCCGACCGACCACGATCTGCCGGTCGAAACGCCCGGGCCGGAGCAGTGCCGGGTCGAGCACGTCGGCGCGGTTGGTTGCCGCGATGAGAATCACACCGGTGTTCTGATCGAACCCATCCATCTCGACGAGCAACTGGTTGAGCGTCTGTTCGCGCTCGTCATGACCGCCGCCCAGACCGGCGCCTCGCTGGCGCCCGACGGCGTCGATCTCGTCGATGAAGACGATGCACGGTGCCGATTTCTTGGCTTGATCGAAAAGGTCGCGAACGCGTGACGCGCCGACGCCGACGAACATTTCTACGAAATCAGAGCCGGAGATCGAAAGGAACGGCACGCCGGCCTCACCTGCAATCGCCCGCGCCAATAGCGTCTTGCCGGTTCCCGGCGGTCCAAGCAGCAGCACGCCCTTCGGAATGCGCGCGCCCAGCGATTGATATTTTTTCGGATACTTCAAGAAGTCGACGATCTCGGCCAGCTCTTCCTTTGCCTCGTCGACGCCCGCGACGTCGACGAACGTGACCTTGGGCCGATTTTCAGAGAGCATCTTGGCGCGCGAACGCCCGAAGGACAGGGCTTGACTGCCGCCGCTCTGCGCCTGACGGAGAATAAACAAGAGCAAGAGCACGGTGATCGCCAGCGGCGCAAGCGCAAAGAGGCTGGAAAGGAGCCCCGCGTTCGACTGCTGATCGAAGCTGATCGCGCCGCTCTTGATCTTCCGGTAGACTTCGTTGACGAAGGTCTGGTCGACGTTTGGAACCGCGACGGTGTACTTGGTGCCGTTCACCAGCTCGCCGGTTGCGCCCAAACCGGTCGCGTGGAACGACTGAACCTGGCCCGCCTCGAGCTTCTGGTAGAAAGCTCCGTAATCGAGCCGCGTCGCCCCTTCGCTGGGCTGAACGAACTTCTCGACGATGATGAAAACGGCGATGACCGCCAGGATGATCAGAAAGATAGACTTGAGATGCTTGCTCACGTTTGTGTTAGACCGTTAACTCTCTCGAAGCTCGGCGAGGTAGGGAAGGTTGCGGTAGAGTTCCTTATAGTCCAAACCGTAACCTATAACGAATGAGTCGGGCACCGTGAGACCGACGTAGTCGAGCGGAACGCCGACCTCTCGCCGCCCTCGCTTGTCGAAGAGAACGCAGGTACGCAGGCTCGCGGGCCGGCGCTCTTCCAGGAGCCCCCGGAGGAACTCCAAGCTCCGGCCGTTGTCGGCGATGTCCTCAACCAGCACGACAGGCGTCCCATCGATCGGCACGCTGTGGTCCATGAGCAAGCGCGGAGCGCCGCCCACGCGCGACGGCCCATACCGTTCGATGCAGATATAGTCGACCATTATCTCGCTTGGACCGTCCGCCTCCGCGGCAAGCGCGCGCGAGAGATCGGCGCACAAACACAACGCCCCTTTCAACACGCCAAGCAGCACGAGCGGTTGCCGCCTGTAATCCCTGGCGATCTGACCGGCTAGCCGCTCGATCGCCCGGGCGATCTGCGCCGGCGTATAGAGACGGCGCCCAATCGCCTCCTCGTACCCCAGCGTCCTCACTCTCTCTTGATACCCGCGATGAACCCCTGCTCGATCTTCAGCAAAAGCCCAGGCTTCATATGAAAGGTGCCCGTGCGGCCGCCCTCGAGGGCGCGCACCGCGGCCTCGACGTGCGTGAAGTCGATGTCCCGCAGCTCTCCTTGGGAGGCCAGACGTTCGCGGACGCGCCGGCGCAGGCCGGCCCGATCGCTGGTCTTGCGCTCGTCGCGCACCAGTTCGGCGGCTCGCGCGACCGCCCCGTCCAGACCAGGGAAAAGCGGACGCAACGCCTCGAGCGCTTGGCGCACGGCATTGCGCCGCAGGCCGGTATCGGCATTGGTTGGGTCGGCCGCCAACGGCAGCGCGCGTGCGTGACAATATTCCAACAACACGTCGGATGGAACGCTCAGGAGCGGCCGCGCGAGGTCGAGTCCTTCGCGCAGCGCCCGGCGAGCCGGCATCCCGGCGAGACCGGATGGCCCAGAGCCGCGCAATAGGGCCAATAACACCGTCTCGCTTTGATCCTGGGCGTGATGCGCGGTCGCGATCACCGCGCAGTTATGCCGCAACGCCGCGTCGACCAAGCCGGCGTAGCGCGCCTCGCGCAGTCGTTGTTCGTTGCGCGAACCGCGCGGCAGCGCAATGACGTCAACCGGGAGGTCGTAGGTCGCGGCAATCCGCAGCACGACACACTCGTCCTGCCAGGCCGACGCGCGTACGCCGTGATTGACGTGCCCGATGCGCAAGTGCAAGGCCATGCGTTTTGAGACCGCATGGAGTGCGGCGACCAACGCGACCGAATCGGGCCCTCCGCTGCATGCAATCAGGATGCGCTCGCCCGAGCGGACTACGCCATTGGACGTGAGGATTTGTTCGACGGCGCGCTCCGGATGGGCCCCTCGCATTGCGGACAGACTTCAACTTGCGGCGCGCTATCTCTTAGCGGAGCAATCAGCGCGTGTAAACGTAGGCCGGCACGCTCGAGGATCCGCTGCGTCGCGGTGGCGCCGGCGGCATCGCGCGCGTTCGGATCGGCACCGAAGGCCAGCAGCATTGCGATCGTCTCTTCCTCGCAGTCGAAGCCCAGATAGTGCAGCGGAGTTTCGCCATAGCTGTCGACCGCGTTAGGATCCGCGCCGTAACGCAGTAACAGCGCCACGACGCCGGCATGCGCGTTGAGGGCCGCCCGGTGCAAGACGGTCGCGCCGGAGGCGTCGCAAGCGTTGGGATCGCTCCCGTAGCAGAGCAGCAGGAGCGCGAGCGCCGCGCTGCCGCGGTCTGCCGCATGATGGAGCGGCGGCGTTCCATCGTCGTCGTGCTCGTTCGGGTCGGCACCCCGGGCAAGCGCGGTCGCAACGCACTCGAGTGATCCCCGCGCGATAGCCGCGCACAATGCGTCCCTCACCCCGGCCATTCTAACCATCGGGCGTCAGCCCAGCGTCGGGAAAGCGCTGAGCTTCGTTGAAAACGCCGTCATGCGACTCGCCGTCTGGCTGATGGGACGGATGCGCTTTGCTATTGAGGGCAAGCCGATCCGTCTCACGGGCCCGGAGCCGATGCTCGGCCTGTTCGCCGCGCTCGTGTTGGCGCGCGGGCATCCCGTCGCGCGAGCAGCACTCGCACGACGCTTGTGGCCGCGCGGAGGCGGCGGCGATCTCCTGTACGAGCTGCGCCAGCAGGTCTACAACCTGAAGAATGCCCTGGCTCGCCTCGGGCCGGGTTTCGAACCCCTCGTGACGACGAAGAGCGCGCTGGCCCTGGGCCCCGACGCCGTCACGTGGCTCGACGTCGACGAATACGAACGGCTCGTGGCGGAGCGCCGATGGGAGGAGGCGTCGCAGCTCTACGCGCCGTTGCTCGATGAAGCCTGGGCCCAAGAGGATCCCGATCTCGCGCGCGAACGCGAGCGGCTCGCGGCACTGCAGGCGCGGACGCTCGAGCGTTTGATCGGCCAGAAACTCGATGACGCAAATCTCAACGAAGCCTTCTACAACATCTGCGAGCTGATCCGGCTCGACCCGGAACGCCAAGAGCTCGTGCCGGAAGTCATTCGCCGAGCGCGCGCGCTGATCGGACGCGCCGGCGCGCTGCGTCTCTGCCGGCGCTTTCTGGACTTTCTCGCTTCGCTCGACGACGAGCCTCTTCCCGAACTGAACGATGCCTATCGCGCGCTGCTCGGTTCGGTGCCGGCCCAACCGCCCGCGCCGTTGCGGAGCCGCTTGCGCGACGTGTCCGGCATCAGCTCGATGCTCGAGCTCGCTCGTTGCGTCACCATCGCCGGCCCGCCCGGCATCGGCAAGACGCGGCTGGCGCTCCACCTCGCACACGAGCTTGCGGCGCGTTTCGATGACGGGGTTTGGTTCGTCGATCTCTCCAATGTGACGCAAGCCGATCTGGTCGAGCCGGCGATACACGGGGTGATGAATCCGTTGGCGCCGTCCGGTGCGACGCCGCTCGACAAACTCTTCAACGCCCGCCGCGTGCTGCTGGTGCTCGATGCTTGCGAGCGTACGATCTCGCGCTGCGCATTGCTGATCGACCGGCTACTCGCGATGAATAAGGATCTGCGAGTGCTCGCCACGAGTCGAGCTCCGCTCGGGGCGCAACACGAGCGCATTTGGCGCCTCGAACCGTTCGAATTGCCGGCTGCGATGGACTTCTTCTCCGCCCGGCTCCAGGCGCTGCGGCCACAGGCCGCCGCGAGCGACCGCGCGAGCATCGCCTCGATTTGCCGCCGACTCGATGGAGTTCCCCTCTTGCTAGAACTTGCGGCTGCGCGGGCTCGCGTGATGACCCCGCACGAGCTCGCCTTGCGCTTGGGAATTGGTCTCGACGTGCTGGCCGGCTCGGCCGCCGGCGGCGGCTCACTTGCGGCGACGTTCGCTTGGAGCTATCGATTGCTCTCGCCCGCGGAGCAACGCGTCTTCCGGCGGATCGGCATTTTTCCGAGTAGCTTCACGAGCGCAGACGCGGCCGAACTCGACGGAGAGTCGTCGCACGCGCAAGTCGCGCAAACGCTGGCCAAGCTCGTCGATCTCTCTTTACTCGAACGGCTCGGTGAGAGCGGCGAAGTCTTCGTGCTGCTCCGCCCGCTGCGCGACTTTGCGCAACAGATGCTTTCGCAGCAGCAAGAGTTCAGAGCGTTTGCCGAACGTTTCGCGGCCTTGACGCATCGCTTCGTCACCGAGCGCGCCGGAGCGATGGCGGGACCGGCGCCCCAAGCCGCTTTTGAAGAGATCGCCCGGCGGTGGGCCGACATCGGCGCCACGCTCGGCATCTACTTCCACGACAACGACGTTGCAGCCGGATTAGATATAGCCTTCGGACTCACGCGATATTGGTTCGATCGAGGCGGAAGCGCGGAGGGCGCGTTTTGGCTGCGGACCGCACTGGAAAAGGTCGGAAGCGACTCCTATTTACGCGGGCGCGCGCTCTACGGTCTCTATATCGTCACCCGTAATCTCGGCGACTTCCAAGCGGCATACGAGCTTGCGGCGCAGGCGCTGGAAGCAACGCGAGAGACGCAAGAAGCGCAGCGCATCTTCTCTGCCTGCATTTATACTGCCAACGCGCTGAGAATGATCGGCCGCTTCGACGAAGCGCAGGAGCTGGCATCGGAGGCGCTCGCTCGCGTCAAGGATTCAGACGCCTATCTCACCGCGTTTGCGGAAGCGACGCTGGGCACGGTGGCGCTTTGCGCCAACCGTTTGTCGCAGGCGCGAACCCTTCTGGATCGGGCAATCGACGGCTTTCGCACCTGTGGTGCCACGGGCGACACGGCGCTGGCCCTTGCGAATCTCGGTGCCTGCGCGCTGGCCGAAGGCGAGATCGAAACCGCCGACATTCTCGTCCAGGATGCCCTGCGCTGCTACCGCGAGGCCGCTAATCCGCCGTATTACGTCGCACACGCCTGCGAGCTCTCGATCAAGATCGCGCTGGCACGCAACGATCTGGGCGGCGCACGGCGCTTCGCGCGCGAGCTGGTCAGCTTCGTCGACACGCTGGGCGACATCGAGCTCGCAATCGTGTCGGCGGAATGCCTCGCCCAGGTCGCCGCCGCTGGGAAAGATCCTGCCAGCGCGGCGGCGCTGCTCGCGGCTTGCACCTCGCTGCGCGCGCGCTATCACGCGCCGCGTTTCGCGGTCGAGAGCGTAGCGATCGATGCGGCCGCGGCGTGGGCGCGCCGCGAGCTCGGCGAACGCGCGTACGAAGCCGCGCACATCGTCGGCTCCGGATTCGATCTCGCCGCAACGATCGCGCGGACCCGGGACGTTGCCCTTCGTCCCGAAGGCCGCCGCGCGCCGTACTAACGGCGGACGTGCCGCGCGATTTCGCGCTCTACGTCGCGTTTGGCGGCGTCCGCGCGCTTGTCCCACAACTTCTTGCCGCGAGCCACCCCAAGCTGCACCTTTGCCTTACCCCGCGTGAAATAGAGGCGCAGCGGGACGATGGTCAAGCCCTTCTCGGCAACGCGACTCTGGAGTTGCACGATCTGCTCTTTGTGCAACAGCAGCTTGCGCGGACGGTTCGGCTCGGCATTCGAGAAACTCCCGGCTCGATATGGCGGAACGTGCATGCCGACGAGCCAAGCCTCGCCATCGCGAAAGCGCGCGTAAGCTTCGCTTAAACTCACCCCGCCGGCGCGCACCGACTTCACCTCGGTACCGGTGAGGACGAGGCCGGCTTCGACCGATTCGAGGATGTGGTACTCGTGGCGCGCGCGCCGATTCTCGACCGTTGCAGAGCTCTGTTTCATTTACCCGAAACTGCGCGGAAGGCGATCGTCGGCTGCTGCGAGCGAGCCGAGGGAGACGAAGCGCCCCTCGGCGTGCGCGAGCACGTTCCCGGCCGCATCGAGCACGCTGGCCTCGACACCCAGCACGTTGCGCCGCTGCCAGACGACTCGTCCTCGCGCCTCGATCGGCTGCTCGAGCGGAACCGGTTTGCGAAAGCGGACGTCGACCGTCGCCGTCACGCCGCGATGTCCCGCGAATCCGGCCGCGTGCGCCATCGCCTCGTCGAGCAGCGCCATCACGATGCCGCCGTGGGCAATTCCGCGCCACCCTTGGTAGCGCGAGGCGAGCGTTACGCGAGTCGACACATCCCCATCGTCGTCGCGATCGAAGTGCACGTGCATGCCGATCGGATTATCCGGTCCGCACGCAAAGCAGTTGCCATCGTCGAAAGGGACATCGCCCATCAGCGAACCTCCCGCCTCAGCGGCCGGCCTCGAGCCGGTCGGCCAGATACTCCGGCAAGTGCTCGGCACGGATCTTGGCTTGAACCTGAGCGATCGGATAGTCGTAGCGCACCCATTTCGCGCGACGCGCCGGTGGGTCGTAGAAGAGAATCGAGGCTTGCGGGTTGAGGTCACGCGGCTGCCCGACGCTGCCGACATCGATAATATATCGCTTCCCATCTTCGAGTTGGAGCTCGCCGCCATGCTGCATGTGCCGATGTCCGATCGATCCGTCAGGCTCGCGCGTCCAGTATTCGGCAATGTGGGTATGTCCGATGAAGACCACCGGCGCGTCAGTGCGCGCGAAGGCGCGCGCCGCCGCATCCTTGTCGAGAATGTATTCGAAATAGCTGACCGGAGCGCCGTGAACCAATAGGAAATCGGGGAAGCGCAGCTCGTAGGGCAACCCGTTGAGCCACGTCCGGGTGTCTTCGTTCAAGATGCTCTGCGTCCAGCCGATCGCCGCGCGCGCGGCGTCGTTGAAGTTCTCGACGCCGAAGTTTTCGATCGCGGCGAGATCGTGGTTGCCCAGCACCGCGTGTCGAGCGCGCCGGCGCAAGAGCTCCACGCATTCGTTGGGATTGGGACCGTACCCGACGCTATCCCCGAGACAGACCAGCTCGTCGTCCGGCGCGACGAGCGAAAGCGCGCGCCCCAGCGATTCGAGATTTCCGTGGACGTCGGAGACGATCGCATACCTCACGGTAAAGGAGCCTCGGCTCCAGCCCCAACTTCGTCCAGCACGGCGCGCAGTGCGCGCGCGAAGATTTGTCGCATCGTTTCCGTCCCGGCGCTCACGCGGATGTAGCGGTCGAGCGGCGGCGCCCCCGGCTTGCGGATCCAAACGCCGTGCAGCAGCAGTTCATTCATCACGCGTGTTGCGCGCTCGGCCGATTCCATGTCGACGCAGACGAAGTTGGTCCGCGACTCGATATACCCATAACCGAGCTCGCGGGCCAGGCGGTAGTAGTCATCGCGCGCGCGCCCCGTTTCGCGCACCACGAAATCGCGAAAATTATCGTCGTCGAGGGAGGCCAGCGCGCCGACCTGCGCGTTGCGATTGATTCCGTACTGGAGCCGAATCTTTTGAAAGGTCTGCACGTTGCGTTCGGTTGCGAGGGCGTAGCCGATCCGCGCTCCGGCCATGCCGTAGGCCTTGGAAAACGTGCGCAGCCGAATCAGACGGTCTTCGAAGATCGAGGGCAGCAGCTCCCGTTCGTCGGTGAAATCGGCGTAGGCCTCATCGAGCAGAAACAGGCTGCTCTCCGGCAGCGCGTCGTAGAAGCGCTCCAGCTCCTCGCGGCCGAAGAATCGCCCGCTGGGATTGTCGGGATTGGCGAGATAGACGATTGATGGATGCGCGCTGCGCGCGACCGCGAGCAGCGCGTCGAGATCGGGTGAACCGTCATCGCGATAGCTCACCTCCAGCAATTGCGCTCCGTACCCGACCACGTGATAGTTGAAGGTCGGATATGTGCCGCGCGTGGTCAGGGCGCTATCGCCGGGGCCTGAGTAGGCGCGGACCGCCAAGCCCATGAGATCGTCGATTCCCGCGCCGACGAGAATCTGCGAGGCGCCGCAGCCATGCTTTTCGGCCAGCGCGTCGCGCAAATCCAGCGATTCGGGATCGCCGTACCACGATAGGCGTTCCAGCTCGGCGCTCATCGCCATTATGGCTTTGGGTGACGGCCCGAAGGCGCTCTCGTTCGCGCCTAAACGCACGAGCTCGCGCTGCTGCGTCTCGCGCATCAGTTGCTCGGGGCCGATAAACGGCGTCGTCGCCGGAATCGCTTCAACGGCGCGCGTCGGTCGAATCACTACTCTTCAGCTCCCTATGAACCGGTAGACCGTGACCAGCGCACCCGCCGGCCATTCTTCATCGCGCTCTCCCAGGACGAGATATCCATCGGCGCGCGCTGTTTGACTTACCGAGAACGAGCGCACGGGGAGGGGATGCGCCAAAGGGACGTCACCGTCATGCTGCAGCGTCACGGGAACGTACCACGTCCAACCCAAGCGGCTGCGCGCCGGCGCCGCCAAGCGTGCGCGAATCGTCGATCGTGCGACCGGCGCACCCGTGAGCGCAGCGACGATCGGTTCGGCGACCGCATCGAGCATCATCAATGCCGAGGTGGGATTGCCGGGCAATCCAAGAATCGGTTTCCCGCGCGCCGCACCGAAGAGCGTCGGCTTGCCGGGTTTTACGCGCAAGCCGTGGACGATGATTCCGGGTTCGCCGAGGCGCGCCACCGCTTCGGGCAGACGATCGCGCTCGCCGACCGACGATCCCCCGGTAACGGCCAGTCCATCGCACTCCTGCAACGCAAGTGCGAGCGCGGCCTCGAACTCCTCGGCTTCGTCGCGAAGGGTGGGATAGTGCCGCGGCTGCGCGCCCATTGCGCGTAAGGAGGCTGCGACGGCGTACCGGTTCGAGTCGCGGATCTGGCCACGTCGCGGATGCGCGGAAGGCTCGACCAGCTCGTCACCGCTCGAGAGCACCGCGACGACCGGACGCCGGTAGACTGGGACGGCAGTGACGCCGAGCGTGGTCAGCACGCCGATCTGCGGCGGCCCGATGCGTCGACCGCCCTCGAGCAACTCCTCGCCGCGGCGCATGTCGGCGCCCGTTTCGATGACGTTGAAGCCGATGTCCAAGCGATTCCCAACGACGAGCTCGCCGTTTTCCACGCTGGCGTCCTCGAACGGAATGACCGCGTTGGCACCCGGGGGAAGCACTCCACCGGTTGGAATTTGCATCGCCGACGACGGCGCGATCGCGGTCTCCGGCGCGGTACCCATTTCCACGCTGCCGGCGATCTCGAAACGCCCCGGCGTGTTTTGGGCATCGAGCGCGAAACCGTCCATCGCCGAACGCTCCGCATTGGGATAGTCATCGTCGGCTAAGATCGGCTGCGCGAGAACTCGGCCCAACGCGTCGTCGACCGAGACGTGCTCGATCGTCGGCCCCGCGAGGTTCGCGCGCGCGAAGAAGGCGACTATCGCCTGATGCGGCGCGAGCAGCGATTCGTCGGCGAATCCGCCGGCGGGTAGGACTGCATTTGCAGACTGCATAATGGCGCGCTTCTCCATGTTAGATAACTCTCTCATTCGTCGCGAGCCCGACCGCGTCCGACGGTCGTTCCGCCGGCGTGGGCTCGATCCATCGTTCGTCGATGACGTTCTGCGCTATGACGAAGAGTACCGCTCCTCGCTCACCGCCGTCGAGCGGGCGAAGGCCGAGAAGAACCGGCTTTCGGCGCAGATCGCCAAGGCGAACGACAAAGCGCTCACCGCGCGCGAGCTGCGCGAGCAAATAGAGGCGCTCTCACGCGAGATCGAACTGGGAGAGGAACGCGTTCGCGCGCTCGCGGTTTCCGAGCCAAGCTCTCCCCTGCGCGCGCTGTTGGAGAATGCGCCGAATCTGCTCGAGGACTCCGTCCCCGACGGCGCCGGTGAAGAAGCCAACGTCGAGCTGCGCCGCTGGGGCGAGCCGCGGCATTTCGCTTTCGAGCCCAAACCACATTGGGAGCTTGGCGAGCGCCTGGGCATTCTCGATTTCGAACGGGCCGCGAAACTCTCCGGTAGCCGCTTCAGCGTGCTGGCCGGCGCCGGCGCGCGCCTCTCGCGCGCGCTGATCGCATTCTTCCTCGATCGCGCCAACGAGCGCGGCTATCTTGAGGTCGCGCCGCCGTTGCTGGTTTCGCGCGACACGATGTGGTCGACCGGACAGTTGAGCAAATTCTCCGACGCGATGTTTCGCGACCCCGAAGCCGACTTGTTCATGATTCCAACGGCGGAAGTTCCGCTGACGGCCCTGCGCGGCGACGAAATTCTCGAGGCTGCCGAGCTGCCCCGAAAGTACGCAGCCTACACACCCTGCTTTCGCCGCGAGGCGGGAGCCGCCGGAAAGGACACGCGCGGACTGATGCGTCTGCATCAGTTCGACAAAGTCGAGCTGGTATGGCTGGCCGTACCCGAAGCATCGGACGATGCCCTCGAGAGCTTGACGTGGGACGCGCGGTCGCTGCTGGAGGAACTCGGACTTGCGCATCGCGTGATCGTCCTCTGCGCCGGCGATACCGGCTTCAATGCGGCCAAGACCTATGATATCGAGGTCTGGCTCCCCTCCGGTAACGGCTATCGCGAGATCAGCTCTTGCTCGAACTGCACGGATTTTCAAGCTCGTCGAGCCGGGATCCGTTTTCGTCGCGACGCCAAGAGCAAGCCCGAACTCGTGCACACGCTCAATGGTTCCGGGTTGGCCGTCGGGCGCATGTTGATTGCGATCTTGGAGAACTACCAGCAGGCCGATGGATCGATCGCGATCCCACCGGCTTTGCAGCCTTACACGGGCTTCGCGAAAATCACTCTTTAAGAGACGTCCTGGATCAACTCCAGTAAGACTTCGCGATCGAGGTAGCGGATGTGTCCGTGCTCGCGGCGTAGGGCGTTGCGTCCTTCGAGCTCGGCGATGGCGCGGGCCGCAACCTCCTTGACCGTGCCGCCGGCGGCAGCGATCTGCGATTGCGTGATCGAAGATAGGGTTGCGGCCGCGGGCACCAATCCGCGTTCGGGCATCGCGTAGGGAAGCAGGACGCGTGCGATGCGTCCGAGGATCGGCAACGACCCTTGCACGCTCAATGCATCGGCCAGCAGCCGCAGGCGCTGGGCCATGACGATCCCGAGCGCCGTCGTGAGCTCCGGATGGCGCGCCGCGACGCGCGAGACAACATCCCACGGAACCTTGAGCACGCGCACCGTCTTCGAGAAGACCGCGATGCGCGCCATCTTCAGTCCGCGGTCGAAGTACTCCGCGACCCCGAATAGCTCGTAGGGGAAGATCTCATAGAGGATGCGCTCGCGCTCGCGGCCGCCGCCGTTCGCGCGCGCGACGATGCCTTCGGTGACCATGCCGATGAACGGCCAGTCGATGTTCTCGGCAACGAGCGTCTGTCCGCGGCGTCCGGTTTGCCAAACCGCCGCTCCTGCGAGCTCTTCGCGAACGCCGGCATCCAACGCAGAAAACGCCGAGCAGCGTCCCAGGTGGTGCGCGCTCGAGTTACGGTCGCTTGCCTCGCCCGTCCGGTGCGTCAAACGCAGCTGCCACACGCGACTCGCAACTCGCCGGGTCTCGACCACAAAGCGGTCGGGTCGATCTTGCGTGACGCGCGCCGACAAGGCGCGTGGCTCGTTCTCGGTGATAAGGGTTAGAGAGGCTCCCGATGGAAGACGGTCAAGTGCCTTTCGCACGAGATCCGGGCGCTCCCAAACCGGAAAACCGCGCAGGTCGATTTCGGCAGGCTGTCCCACAATCGGTCACGTTCTCGCCGGGCGAAGCGCTCTACTCCCTAGAATGGCTCAACGAAAGGGAACAATCGGAATGGTATGGACGTTGACGCTGCGGTGCGCTAGCTACATTGCGCTCGTAAGCCTGCTTCTTCTCGGTCTGGTGACAACGGCGACCGCCCAGCAGGCTACCGAGATGCACTTCAATACGGCGATCACTCAGGTCTACGGCTCCCAATACCCGCTCACCGGACGGCTCGATCTCCAGGTCTTTCCAACGGGAACCGTGCGTGGCTTCTATCACACTTCCTATTATAAGTTGAACATTCCGGTGGTCGGCGGAAAGGATGGCAACTACATCTGGCTGGACATCGGACCGTCCACCGTGGACCTCGGCCTGGGCGCCGGTCCCCAGGGACGGCTCCATGTGGTCGGCTCGCTCGACAAGGACGGGTCCTTCAGCGGTCAGGTTTATCCCGAGACGCCCGCGGTGCTGTCTGGGACGTCGCAGGCGCAGACGTTCCCGAATCCGGGCCCCACGACCGCCGATCAGTATCTCTTCTCGGCGACGCCGGTTCAGCCGGCTCCGGTTGCCGACCCAACACCTTAAGACGCGGCCTGGCTCTTCACGGCCTTCCACTCGCGTTGCGGCGCCGGTGGGAGGCTGTCCATATGTTTGAGGAAGAGCGTTAGCTGCCAGAGCTGTTGGTCGGAGAGGGTCTTTCCGAAAGAAGGCATCCCGGTAAGGCGGATGCCGTGCGTGATCTTCCAATAAGTCACGCCCTCGGGATCGTCTTCAACCCCATCTTTGGCGAGCTGGGGCGGTTTCTGGTAGAGCCCCTTCGCGACGTTCGAAGGCTTCTCGTCGGCGGCGCCGTGGCAGATGACGCAATCGCGCGCGTAGAGCTTGATCCCCGCGATCAGATTGTCATCGGTCAATGCCATCGGATTGGGCGTCCGCGGAGCCTCGCGCGCCAAGGCGGCGTGCAGCGAGACGCGGGCCGCCCACCTCTCCAACCTCGGCGGCTTCGCGTCGGCATTGGCCGGAATCATGCCGGCTTTTAGGCCGACGTACACCAGTAGCAACAGCGCGGCAAGCGTGGCTGCGACCGTGATAACGACTACACGTCCCATTTGCGGGCGCTCTTTCAACTCCAATCGGTCGCAAACCCTCGAACCGGCGTGACGAACCTTTCAAACGCCCGCATGGAGTCCGGTGCAACCATTACGCTTGAACGATTGGTAGAAACGATCATGAGCGTCAAAGTTTACGGAGTCAATCACATTGCGATCGAGGTCGACGATGTCGCGCGGGCGGTGGAGTTTTATCAAGACGTGTTCAACTTGGAGAAGCTCGATGAAGGCGAGGGCGACGCCTTCTTCAAGCTCGGCGAGCATCAGTTTCTGGCGATGTTCGAAGTCGAGAAAGTTCAGCCCAGCCGAACGCGTCATTTCGGTTTGATGGTCCGCGACGAGGAGCAGGTTTCAGAAGTGCGTGAGAAGCTGATCAAGAAATACGGCATCAAGCTGATTCCGCCGTTTCGGTGCGATTTTATCGATCCGTTTGGAAACCGGGTGCAGGTCGTCGACCTGCATGATGAATCGCTGGTCTGGCTCCTACCGTACCAAGAGGTCCAAAAGGCCGGCTTGCGCTTCGCTAACTCGACTCACTCTTAGCACCCGCGCCCCGGACGTGCTCCGGACGAAAGCCCAGGCCGACCAGCCGCGCCGGAACGCGCGGTAGGAACGGCAGGGCGCGCAGCAGCCACGGCACTCGGCCCAGCAGCGGCGCGCGCCCGTCGGCCAAGACGCGACCGATGACGCGACTTTGAATGAAGAGCTGCAAGCCTTGCGTTAGGCGGGCGGCGCGTTCGCGCCGCCGCTGTACGGCACGCAGGTCGCGCGGCGTAACCGTACCGTGGCGTAGTTTGTCGCCGAAGATGTTGGCCGCCGCCACCGCGTCTTGGATGGCCAGATTGATGCCCACGCCGCCGATCGGCGACATCGCATGCGCTGCGTCACCGATGCAGAGCAGGCCTGGGCGGTACCATCGGCGCAAACGATTGACGCGCACTGTCAGCAGTTTCACGTCGTCCCAGCTCCGGATCTCGCCACCGCGGTCGCGCAGAAAGGGCACGATCCCGATAACTTGGCGGCGAAACTCGTCAAGCCCGCGCTGCTGTAGCTCTAAAAACGTGCCCTTCGGAATCACGTACGCGCACTGCCAGTAAGCGCCACGATCGATGAGTGCCATGATGCGGCCGCCGCGAATGTATCCGAAGGTGTCATGCGGGTCGTCCGGATGCTTGGTCAGTCGCAACCAGAGCACGTCCATCGGCGCGCCCAGCTCGAGGCTGCGCAAGCCGGCACGCGCGCGCACCGCCGATTCACGTCCGTCGCAGCCGACGGTCAGCGCGGCTTCGATCTCGACCGCTCCGTCCGGTCCACGAGCGCGCACGCCTGCGACGCGCCCTCCGTCCCATCGCAGATCCTCGAAGCTGGTTTGCATGCATAGGTGAAAGCTCGGGAAGCGGGTGGCTTGCTCGGCGAGGAAATTGAGGAAGTCCCACTGCGGCATGAAGGCCAGAAACTTGCACCGCGTCGGAAGATGTTTGAAGTCGGCAATGGTCACCAGCGTATCCTCAACGCGGCCGGAGAGCGTGGTGACCTCTTGGTGTGGCCGCCTTAAGAACTCGTCGAGCAAACCTAGCTCGGCCATGACGTCGAGCGTCGATGGGTGAATGGTGTCGCCGCGGAAGTCGCGCAGGAAATCTGCGTGCTTTTCCAAGACGACGACCTCGACGCCGGCGCGAGCCAGCAGAAATCCCAGCATCATGCCCGCCGGACCGCCGCCTACGACGCAGCATTGAACGCGCAGCGCGCTCACATACGTCCCCTAGGTGTGCAGGCTGTAGAAACGGTAGCGCACGAACTCCTCTTCGCGCTGGTCGACAGTCGCCGTGCACGCGGCCGCGATATCGTCGATAAAGTTCTCGAGCGTACGCGTCGCGACGCCGGCGATCAACGTGGCATCCAAGAGTCTGCCGAAGAGATGCAGCGGTACGTCGTAGGTGCCATCCAAGTGCAGAAGCGACTGGCTCGGTCCGTCGGGCTTTACGTAGAAAGTCCCTTGGAAAGTCGGAAACGTTGCCGGCGAATTGACGGCACTGAAGCTCACCTTGAAGCTCTCAGGCTGCGCCGCGTCCTTGTGTACCGTGAGTGCAATCGGAATGGCAATGTAGCCGACATCGGGCAGATGAAGGTCGGCTAGTCGGACGTGGAGCGCAAAGCCGCGCCAGCCGCCTTTCTGCTCCGCGATCCCGTTCAATACGTCTTCCAGCGCCTGCGAAGCCGGCCCGGGCGGCACCCGAAGCTCCCGCTCTAGCTGTGTCTCCGGCACGTTCCCCTTTCGCTACCGACTATCGGTGGTTCGAGCCTTTGCCGGGCCGGCAAGCTGTGCCTCTTGTGCGCTCCGGAAGGATTCGATTGCGACGGTGGTTCATTCGCGCATACGATTGGAAGCAAAGCGTAAAGACGAAGCCAACCGCCTGGACGGGCGGCGCGCACTGCAGCGCCGCAAAAAGCCGACGACCCCGTTTCTCTGGCCCGACTGGATCATTCAGCGGGAGATCGCGCGGCAAGTTCGCGCCGCCCTGGCAGAGGTAGGGCGCGGGCGGATTCTCGACGTCGGATGTGGCGAGAAGCCGTTCGAGGTCTATCGCCCGGCGATCGCTACCGCCTGGATCGGATTCGACGTGCCCGAGAATTCGACCGCGGACGTTCAGGGATACGCCGAAGCGATGCCGTTCGAGGCCGCAGCGTTCGACACCATCGTCTGCACGGAGATGCTCGAACACGTTCCCGAGCCGGCGCGCATCGTCGGCGAAATCGCTCGCGTGCTTAAGCCGGGCGGCTACGTGATATTGACGACGCCGCTCTACTTCCCGATCCACGAGGAGCCGTACGACTTCTTTCGCTTCACTCCGTTTGGACTGCGGCACTTATTCGAGCAGGCGGGCTTGGAGATCGCGCGCATCGAGCCGATGGCGGTCGGCTTCCGGATGGTCGCGCTTGCGGTGAATACGTGCTTCTTCAATTTTGGAACGCGCCTGCCGTGGGGGCATTCTCGAGTGGTCAAGGCGCTCTTCACCCCGATTTACGCCGCCTCGAACCTGACCGCATGCGCGATGTCGGCGATCTTTCCGTCGAACAGCAACGCGGTCGGAACATTCGTCCTGGCCCGCAAACCCGGATAGGCCGGCCGCGACCGTCGCACCCAGGAGAAGGCGTGCCTACAGTGAATCTTAGGCATACCTAAAATGTCAGCGCCGCGAGCTCGTCTACTTCCGGTTCTCATTGCCTGCGCGCTGCTGGCGTTCGCCGCCCCGCCGCTGGTCGCGTGGGCCGACGCTGACGACGTGTCGTCCGCGAACTCGACCTCGCTTGGCTTGCAACCGATCCAGGGACCGATCCCCCTCACCACGCCGGCGCCCGGTGAGTCGCCGGTCTTCCGGCGCTCTGACGGCGCCTATCAGGCCATCCCCGAAGTGCATGGGCGAACCAAAATCTTCCACCTCGTTGAACGTGCGGCGCCATGGACGCTCAAACCCGGGTTGACGGTGATGGCGAACACTTATAACGGCGTCGTACCAGGGCCGGCTCTGGTCGTCCATCAAGGCGACACCTTGGTGCTCGACTATACGAACGACGAAGCGACGCCCGACTCGATCCATCTGCACGGCATTCACGACATTCCGGTCACGATGGACGGCGTCGCCGGCATCTCGCAGCCGCTCGTTCCGAACGGCGGCCATTTCGTCTACCAGTTCGTCGCCGACCAATCCGGGACGTTCCTCTATCACACGCACGACAACGAAGCGAGGCTCGATTCGGGCCTCTACGGCGCGATTATCGTCGAGCCGGCGCATCCGCGTCCGATCGAGCGTAGCCTCGCGCACGATTTTCTGGAAGTGATCTCGTCCTGGCAGATCCGCAGCGGCTCCGAAAACGAGTTCACGCTCAACGGCAAGGAGTATCCCGCGACGCAGCAGCTGAACGTGCGCTCGGGCGACCGCTTTCGGATTCGCTGGATCAACATTTCGGGCGAAGAGTTTCACACCATGCATACGCACGGGCACTACCAGCAGATCGTGGCGCGCGATGCGGCTCCCCTCAACTATCGTGACATCGAGGACACGGTTCTGGTCGCGCCCGGTCAGCGCGTCGACGTCGTCGTGAAAGCAGATGCGAAGCCCGGCACGTGGCTGGTCCATTGCCACGTCATGGACCATGTCGAAGATGCCAACGGGATGCCGAGCGGCCTCATTACCGCGATTCACTACGCGGGAACGCCGAACGTGCTGACGGCGATGCTGCCCGCGATGCAGTCCACGATGCCGGCCAGCAATCGCGGCGGGCTGAGCTTCTGGATGACGGTCCTGCTGGGCGCGATCGCCGGGTTCACGATTTTTCTAGGCTTGCCGATCGCCCGCGCTCAGCGGCTCTCGGCGCAGACCGTCGCGCTGCTCAACGCGCTCGCGATCGGCATCCTGCTCTACCTGGTAGTCGAGATCGCGCAGAACGCGATCGTTCCGATCTCGCAGGGCATCAACGCATGGCATACCGGCGGCGGCGCGTTTCCGGCCGGGCTGATCGCAGTCTTTATCATCGGCCTGCTGCTCGGGCTGGTCGGGCTGGGCAGCGCCGCCTCCTACTTCTCCCGTAGGGCTGCGATGCACGCCGAAAATCCAATTTTGCTCGCTGCGATCATCGCCATCGGCATCGGCGCGCACAACTTCGGTGAAGGTTTGGCGATCGGCGCGTCGGCGGCGTCGGGCGCGACCGCGGTGGCATTGGCGCTGATCGTCGGCTTCGGCCTACACAACGCGACCGAGGGCTTCGGCGTGGCGGCACCGCTGGTCGGGCGCGTGGTTCCTTCGTGGGCGCTGATCGGTCTGGCGGGACTGATCGCCGGCGGACCGACCTTTATCGGTACGATTGTCGGTTACAGCTTCTACTCACCGACGCTCTCGGTGTTCTTTCTCGCGATCGCCGTCGGCGCGTTGGTCTTCGTGATCGGCGAGCTCTGGACGGTTCTGCGGCGCACCGGGCTTACCGCATTCGTCACCGCGACGATGTGCGCAGGCTTTCTGATCGCCCTCGCGACCGAGCTCTTTCTCGACATGAACGGCGGTTAGGCCCGCAGATCGAGGTCCATGTAGGTGGGCGACGCGTAGTCGACCGGTCCGTACGGTTCGCACTCGGTAAAGCCGAGCGAACGGTAGAGCTCATAGGCAGCGGGTAGACGCGCCTTATCGGTATCGAGCACGACGCGTGCGTAGCCGCTATCGCGAAGAAATGCAAGCGCGGCGTCGACGAGCTTGCGGCCGATCCCACCGCCGCGAGCCTTGGGCCTGACGAAGAGTCTCAGCACAAGCGCCCGCGATGCGTCCAAGCGCATTACCGCGACGCACCCGACCGCATCGTTCCCGTCCATCGCGACGAACGCTCCGTTAGGTTCGCCGTAGGCGCGGCGCACCGATTCAAAGTCCGGCACGAGGCCATGCCGCAGGTCGGCAGGCAGGCTTTTTTCGTAGTCGATCAAGAGCGCGTAAAATCGGGCAAAATCGCTCGCGCTTTGCGCCCGGCGAATCTCGATTGCAGACCTCGGGCGCTACGGGGCGGAGTACTTCGCCACCAGCCGGTCAGCGTACCAAGCCGACCAGGGCTGCGATGGAGCCAGCTTGGTGTACTCCTCGTCGAGCTCAACCAAATCGCGCGTCAGGTGGCTGCGGACGGGCCGCCGGGCGAGGAGCTTGGCGAGATCGGAGTGCGCGAGCAGCCAATCCGAGTAGAAGGACGCCCAATCGTCGTCGTTTCCATCGGTGTCGGCAAAGACCGTATGATGCACCTCACCGACTTGATGCAGCAGCTCGGCAATTCCAAATTTGGCATCAGTGCTCATATCGACCTCCACGAGCAGCCCAGGAGAGGGGGAGATTCGAACTCCCGGAACGCTCATCACGTTCTGCGGTTTTCAAGACCGCCGCATTCAACCGCTCTGCCACCTCTCCGCGGTGCGATTTTGGAACATTTGCGAGCCGTCCCGGGCGCACCGGTGCCAATGGCATTGTCCCCAATAGTCGTTAGCGTTTAGCTTTTTTGCACGAACTGTTGTCCGCACTGAGTGCAAACTGTTCCATGGGCTCCGGCAGCCCGTAGAACCTCGACGAGCTCGGAGACGTGACCCTGACAAGCAGGGTCGCGGCATACGGCGACCCGGTGGCCGTCGACTGAATAACCGAAGAAGCCGACGATCTGATTACCGCGTGTGTTGAGAGTCACGATCGGTGAGTTTGACCGTGATGGTCTCAGCCACCTGGCAGCAACAGGACAAGGACCTTCATGAAGGTTTGCGTGCTGGCGCGAAAGCCTGTTTTGGGTGGCGCGGAGATCGGGCGCAGTCTTGGGAAAAGAGCCTTACGCCGCGTCCCTCGCGCCATGGGCATCGTAGGCTTTGTTCCCTGGCAAAGACCTGATAAGTCAGGACGCTAGAAGTCCCGCGGCGACGCTGCTGTGCGCGCCTCACCCATCCGATTATGGGAGTCTATCCGATAGGGAATGCTGCAGCATCTCGCTCATCAAGCGTGCCCGCCATAGGATGCCGGGAGCTATGGATTCGACCCAGTAGCTCGCCCAATCAGCTTGCTCAGCGGTCACCGTCCTGAAAACGTCTTGGCCGGTTATGACTGCCAATACCTCCCCGCGTATCGTTGCGAGCTCCTTGCCTTCGAGCGAATCCAAACGACGAAGCAACTTATCCGGTGCGTTGTTACAGAAAGTCCACCAGACCTCGTTGCCCGCGCGCACCTTCGCCTCGGTGAGCATGGGCGGTTTGTAATAGGTCGGATCGAATTGAAGGTCGTCCGCGGTCTTGCGCGACATGGTTTCATGGCCCTTTCGTCTTTACGGTGCCACTTCACACCGCGCGCCAAAAATGCGCGCAGTTTGTGGCAGCTTTTTAGCTTCGTAGGACTCAGGCCACTTGCGGCGGGGCGCGGAAGCCACGAGAGCCATCGGCGATCGCCAACGGCACGTGAAGGACGTACAGTACAAATGCCGACACTCCAACCATACGAGGCGTCGCGCTGACGTCCAGAAGTTTGCGGAGGAACTCCGCGAAAATCTCGGCGACGAACTCGCTCGCGTGGCCGGCAACGCGAATCGAGCTCCGCAGCGCACAGTGTACGATCGCGCCAATCACGGCAAAGGCGATCACCAGCGCCACTGAGTGTGAAAGAACGACCGAGCGGGTGTCGAATGGCGACAAGCCGCCGAAGCGCGTCTCGTATCCTTCCATAACAATGACGCACAGAGCGCTGCCGCAGAGTGCGCAAGCACCGTCAACGAAACGGCTGCGAAAATGGCTCATGAGCGACAGCAGTGGATCAGCCGGACCTAAGCGGGCGAGGAGGATGTACAGCAACAATGCCAGCGCGATGGCCGCGCCCAGAACGAACGCCGGGACAATGGCCTCTTGCTGGCCATCGCGAATGCTACCGCCAAGCCAGCCGCAATTCTCCGCAAACTCGGTGCCCGCATCGGCAGTAGCGCCTGCGAGAATGGCGGTCGCGAGCGCGGCCCAGGCGCGAACAATCGCAAAGCGCACGGCTAATTCTTAGCACGATCGCCTGATCCGCGAAAGAGTGTCCGCGCTTAGCCGACCGCTCGGTCGCTTGCGGCGGAAAGGCTTCGCTTTATCTCGCGAGGCCGCGCGATTGGGGCCTTTCATTCGCCGCTACTTCAAAGTCGCGAACTAGAAATCGCTTCGCGAAATGCATTTCAAGCTGAGGCCCGCGAGCAGCCGCGCCTCGCCGGAGCCTCTTCATCGCGCCGCGCTAGGGCTCAGCCGAGGCTGTAGGTAGGGGGTGCACTTTTTTAACGTGGCTTAGCCGTCATTCTGGGCTCAGCGGGCGACGGATGCAGCTCTGAGCACGTCCATGTGCCGATAAGAAAGTCTAAGCCATGTGCCCCAACTCCGACGTTCGCCGGTGACGTCTGGGATCGCACGGCACAAGGCGAGGCCACCAATGCCGCAAGTATAACCGGCCAAACGAGCTGCTTCACTTCTTTTCCTCCACGACGAGCGCGCGGCCGGTACGACGGAGGCCCGTTCAACAACGACGCGGGTGGTCCATCCTCAACTCTTGGGTGGTCACCACTTAGACCCAGCGGCCAGGCGCGCAGGGGGCGTTACCGCCCGAGCTGTGTAAGCGGCGAGAGGTGCTTCGGCTCATAGAGGCCGAGTTTATCGCCACCTGTAAGTTCGAGCGTCGTCGCCAAACCCCAGCCGCGGTCAGCGACTGGTGTTGTTTTGATTCCTGTTTTCTCGAGCTGCTCTAACGTTTCGGCGATATCGTCGCAGATTAGCCACAGTTGGTGTTCGGAGTCGCCGTTCGTGTCATGGACGGCGAGTTCCGTCGGTGGCGCTGCAAAGAAGAGCCGCCCGTTGCCGGCGTCGACGTAGCGTAGGTCAAGCACGTCTTTGAGGAACTCGTACATCTCTTTGGAATGCCTCGCGTAGAGGATCGCGTGGATGCCAGTAATCATTCTGTACCTCTCCCTTTTAAAACTGAGCGCTTTGCGCGCTCGCGAGAATCGCATTACTACTACGGTGCGTTGCGGCGCTCCGCTGGGCCGACCTTGCTTAAACCAGTCGCGAAGACTCACAAGAGGCCAAGCTGTTCTGACGTATATGTCCCGGAAGCAGAAGCCTGAAGGCCTTTTTGTCAGGCCCGCAGGCCATTCAGAGATTCTTAACATCCAACACTATTATGGTTATTCACCACAAGGAGCTCTCGCATGAACTTGATCAAAGTCTGGGACCGCATTTGGGATAGCCTTAGGAAGAGAGCGACAACTCAAGGAGAGAGCGGCTACCTCATGACCATGGCGGACGCCAAGTTTCATGTAGTAGGCGTATGCGGCGATGCCAGTGCGGAGTACCCATCTTCGGACGATTTGGAATTTCTCGCGTCTGACCTAGTACGTCTCACTTTAGAGGCCAGCGACCAGCGTGAGTCGAGGCTTCGCCCGCGGTCTAAGCACTACGAACATGTGGCTTTACCTGAAGTTCTGCTCCATTGCGCTTCAGGTAAGCGGGGCTATCACGTGCACTAGCCTCGTGCGTTACAGGCCGGCAGCACGTCCTGCAGCGCGAAAATCTGGAAGGGCTCTCTAATCACGCAGGGGCCCTTCCTGACCGCTTCGATTTAGGCCCGTGAGAGACACTCGTGCGAAAACGCGAGGCGTGCCCCCGGCGGAGCCCCGGTGGGCGTCATTTGCACATCGCTACCGTGCCTTCACGCAAGCTAGCCGCGGACCGTCTGTCTCTCGCTCGCGGTAACGCTTCTCCTATAATTCGTTCGATGTTCGGCGCCTTCAGATCGAGCATGCTGACGACACTCTCGATCCCGTGACTATTCCGGCCGACGACGTTCGAGTGTTGGAGCAGGCTTGGCCCGGCGGGAACGATCGCGGACCAGGCGCTACGAGTGGGAGAACGCACGAAACCGCGCGGCAACAACGTAACTCGTCGTCTGAACTGAACCATGTCGCCGACCCGCAACGGACGCCGTGTGCACCCACGACACCTGCGGGGTCTAAGATTCAGGGCGTTAAAAACCGAGAGCGAACGGCTAAAACCGATCTGCCACCTCTCCACGGTGGATTCATGCGGCTTTCCACCTCGTTAACCTGCCGGCGTGACCCGCCGCGCCGTGCGGTTGCGGTGCAGCCGGTGCCCGTCAAGGGGGAATAAGGCTATGATGCCGCCAATGTTGGAGCCGTCGTGAATGATACGGCCCGTTCTTGCTATGCCGAACGCCTAGAACGCCGCCGCATAGCCCGTTGGCGAGGGTTTCTCGCGCTGCGGCACCTCTAACGAGTTCGATGCCGGAAGCGCTCGTATCTCGCGCGCGTTCCTCTATTTTTCTTTCCCAGCCTACTTCCAGGATTCCAGCCGTCGGTCAGCAGTATGCTAAAGGCCGGGGCTGGGATATGAAGGTTAGTCCTCAACCAGCGCACCATCCCAGCCCCGCCGATATGGGTCAAGGGAAGAGGCTGCGCGTTTGAAAACGCACAGCCCGCTCGCACGCGCTATTGCGTTTCTCAGCGCCGTCGAGATCAGTCCCGGACGGTACGCCTACCGCGATATGCATCGCTACTATATCGCAACGGGCTCACAGCTGGCGCGGCTTGGGCGGTATCTCGAGGCGCAGATCCGCCAGCGCACCATGCCGGCGATCGCGTTGCCACAAGGAGGCGGATACTCCGAGTGGGGCGCCGACACCGTGACGTTCGAGATGCCGGCTTGGTGGACTCCTGCGATTAGTCTAGAGGCGTTGGCGATGGATCCAGCGAGAGACGACCGCGCGGCCGAACGTGAAACGGCCGAGAAGCTTATTCGCTGGGTGAAGAAGCGCCGCGCCTTCGAGCCGACCACGGCGATCGTCGCGCGGCTGAAGCTACGGCGTGACTTCGATCACTGTATGATGATCGATGACATTCGCTACGGTAGCGAAAAATCGGCGCGCGCTGCGGCACTCACATTAGCCAGCGAAATCATCGACGTGTCGCTTTTAGACAGAGCCGACGAGTACCAACCTCCATCCCGCCGTCACCGCTCCCGGAGCTGAACGGCTAGATTAACGTGACTCGATCGTAAGGCCCAACAAGATCGGCGTAGACCCACCGTACGTGTCGGTCACGATGACCTTCTTAAGAGTCTGGCCCTTAAGCGCGCTAAGGGTGTACTGCTGCTCATCGATGCGATATTTCCCCTGCTCTCCGGTGTGAACGTTCCCAGTTCCACCTGCGCCAAGACACGTTTTCGGATCCACGCAATGAAATACGTTTCTTGCAACTACTCCCGGCACCCCGTTGCTGAGGGTGTCCGCGAAGCTGCCGTCGTAGAAGTCTCGAATATCCTTGCCGCCTATCAGGGCAAACGTCACCTTTGCTCCACCATTTCCCACAAACTCGATGGTCGCAAGTTGCTGCTTCGGCTGCGGAGAGTACGCGTTCATTAGCGTGTAAGCGGTTGCGGGTTTTGCAATCGAGGTGGACATTGTAATTTGAGCCCCGCTACCCGAGAAGCTGTCGTAAAAGTTGCATGCGCCCTTATCGCTGTATCCGCACTTTTTGGGTTTCGACGGAATCGAAAAAGAGCCGTACTTCGGCTTATATATCCCCACCGGGAACGTGCTGATCAAATCGTCTTGAATGCTATCGGTCGTTGGAATTTTAACATAGTGCGCGGTCGACTCAGCCTGCCTAGATCGATCGCCGGCGCTGAACAGAGTTGCGCCGCCCGGCGGCATAGCTTGCGGCATGTTGGAACAGCCCGCCAGCACCACGATAGCCAGGGTCGCCGAGACCCTCGTGCCCGATATGAAGCTTGTTTCCATCTTTGTCAACTCCGTTGCCTTGTAGCCACCTGCGTCCGGCGTCCCTACCCCGCCTCTACTTGTATCGGCAGCATTAGGTAAATAAAAAAGCTCCGGCCGGAGCCTATCCACCCTCTGGAGGTGTCGAAACTATGAGCATATAGCGCAAACGTGTCAGTATCTGCGCGGATACAAACGCCTTCCGGTTAGCTGGCGAGCCGAATCTATCGCTCTTTTTTAGGTACTGATGCGGCGCACAATGCGGTAGAATACTAACGTTGTAAGCTGCGCCGCACCCTTTGCAGAAAGGATTCTAAGAAAGGGCTTCTATTGGCACGGATCTACGACTTATTCGAGTTCACGGAGCGGGATATCCAGGAGGTATTCGAGGACGCCGTCGTGGCGACTCGCTGGACCTGGCGGCAGTTCGATCTAGGTTCGCCGGCGCGTGATGCCTACATCGAGGAGCTAGCCAACGGACTCGACTGCGACGAGTAAGGCGTCGGAGGGGCGCGCAGCAGGTTGCCCTCCGGTGAGAGACCCCGTCGATCTACCCGGCGGGGTCTTTTCTTGGATGCGGGTACAACGAGGCGATGGAGTTTGTCCACGCACTGAGCCCGTCGCAGGCCGATGCGCTGATCACCGCCGTACTGCTCGCGGCCGCGATTGTGGCCGGCCTGGTAGTGCAACGCATACTCTACCGGTTGCTCCGCCGCTGGGCGGAGCGCGGAAGTGGCGTGCTCACGGCCGTCGTAACTCGGACGGGACGTCCGGCCGCATACATCATCCCGCTCGCATTTATCGGCATCACCCTTCCGAGCATCGCATTGCAAGAACAACACGAGCACTGGCGCGGTGCGCTCGAGCACGCCGTCGTCGTCGCGACGATCGCTGCCTTCACCTGGGCTGCGATCGCCATGGTTCGCCTCTGGGCCGATATCAGCGTCGCCCGTTGCCCGGTCGACGTTGAGGATAACCTGCTCGCCCGGCGATCGCAAACTCGCGTCGGCATTCTCGCGCAGACGGCGATAATTCTCATCGTCCTCGTTGGCATCGCGATCGCGCTCATGACGTTCCCGAGCGTGCGCACCCTCGGCACGACGCTGCTCGCGTCCGCGGGCGTTGCGGGCCTCCTAGTCGGTCTTGCCGCGCGCCCCCTCTTCGAGAATCTCGTCGCCGGCATTCAGCTGGCGCTGACGGAGCCGATCCGGCTCGACGACGTGCTTGTCGTCCAGGGGTACTGGGGACGCGTCGAGGAGATTACCCCGACATACGTCGTGTTGCGGGTCTGGGATCTGCGCCGGCTCGTGGTTCCGCTCTCATTTTTTATCAATAACCCGTTCGAAAATTGGACGCGCCACACGGCAAATCTGATCGGAGAGGTCTTCGTTCTCGCAGACTGGACGGCCGACGTTGAAGCCCTGCGAGCCGAAATCCCGAAGATTCTTAGTCGCACGAAGCTATGGGACGGGCAAGTCCAGAACTGCCAAGTGACGGACGCGACGGATCGGGCGATCCAGGTTCGCGTCTTGGTCAGCGCCCGGAACTCCGGCGATCTTTGGGATCTGCGTTGCTTCGTTCGCGAAGGCATCGTCGCGTATCTGCGCGACCACCAGCCGCATGCACTGCCGCGCGTTCGCTTCGGATCTCCGGCCTTTGATACGGTAGTTTAGCTGCCCAGGTTTTGAGGCACCCCATCGACGATTACCAGCCAATGGGTCGTTGCAGACTCGCCTCGCACACCGCGCGCGGGCCGATACTGTTCGGAATCGTACCACCGCCGAGCGGCGTCGACGGAAGGGAACTCGAGAACCGCGAGTCTCTGCGGAGCTCCGGTGCCCTCGAGCGCCGCGTCGATTGGCCCGCGGACCAGGTAGCGCCCACCGAACGGTTTGAGCGATTCGAGAATAAGGTCGAAATAGCGACCGGCGGCTTCGGTGTCATTCCAGGTTACGTGTGCGACCAGATATCCTGGCATCGTTCTCCCCAAGTGGTTCGGCGGGTTTCACCCAGTCATGTAAGAGTATCTTTAAAAATCGTTCCGTCTTTCATGATGATCGCAAAGCTCGTCTCGGGTTTGGCGACCAGCGTAATGTCCTCGAGCGGATTGCCGTTGACGACCAAGAGGTCGGCGAGCGCACCTTGCTCGATGACACCCAACTTGCCGGGATAGGGGTTGCGAAGGCCGCTCAAGGCAAGCAGCTCGCCGTTGGCGGCGGTCGCCTGTTTTAGAATTTCAGCGTTCGTATACCAACGTGTTAGATGCGTCAACATGAGATTTTGCCGCCGCGCCAACGTTGCGGAGAATAGGAGATCAGAGCCGAACGCGGTCTTGATGCCGTGCTTGATCGCGAGGCGATAGGCCTTGTCGGTACCGCCGAAGACCGTCTGCATTTTTTCGCGCGCCTCGCCGCTTTGAGGAAGCTGGTCCTCTTCGGTAAGGAACGGCTGGGTGCTCAACCAAACGCCTCGTTCGGCCATCATGGCTGCGGTCGCGTCGTCCATCAAATGCGCGTGCTCGATGCATTGGGCCCCTGCCGAGATTGCTCGCTGAACCGCCTTCGGCTCGTAGGCGTGCACGGTCACGATCGTGTTCCAGTCGCCGCAGACGTTGACGGCCGCGCGTATTTCGGCCTCGGTGTAGGTGACGGAGTCCAACGGGCTGCGCGGCGACGACACACCGCCGCTTCCGACAACTTTGATATGCGAGGCACCCTGCAGCAGCTGCTCGCGCACGCGCATCATGACGAAGTCGGGGCCGTCGGCAATTAAAGCGCCTTCGGCTTCTCGAATCGAGTTGAACGGGGCGGCGGGCGCGGTCCGAACCTCGTAGAGCGGGCGCATGTCGCCGTGCCCGCCGCTGCTGGTGATCATGGCACCGCACGGATAAATCCGCGGCCCGGTTGCCAGGCCTTGGTCGATCGCCTGTTTGAGCGCGAAGGTCGGCCCGCCGAGATCGCGGGTCGTGGTAAAGCCGCGCATCAGCGTACGCTCGGCCTCCTGGGCGGCAGCGAGGTTCGCGAAGCCCGTATCTCCCTGCATCAACACCGGTAGCGGTAGGCCGGCAAAAAGCGCGTGCCAATGCGAATCGATTAGGCCCGGCATGATGACTCTGCCACCGCAGTTAATCACGCGCGCGCCTTCGGGCGTGCCCGGGGCACCGTTGCCTACCGCCTTGATGCGGGTGCCTTCGACGAGCAGATAGAGCCCGTCGCGCAGACCGCTTGACGTGCCGTCGAAGAGCCGAACGTTCGTAAAGAGAATCGGACGCGCCGGCGCCTGCGGTGCGGCCTTCGCCGAACTAAATAATCCCAGCGAGGCGACCGAAGCGGTGGCGCCGGCGATGAATCCCCGCCGTGAAAGATCCGCGCTGATCCGCTGCGATGCAGCTTGAATGATCGAGCTGTGGCAAAACTCGTGCTTCACTGGTGCCGGCTCCCTTTCGGATGCCGACTCCCTTTCGCGAAGGCTCTTACTCGACCTTGGGGCTCGAGCAGGAAGCCTTCAATCTCTGGCTCGAGTCTAGGTGTTTCAAAAGCGAAACGTCGTTGTTGCCCACATCTGACGGTAGGGTAGGGTGAACTCTTGGCTGAGCGATGGCGCACTCGTAACGTACTGATTCTGAGGACACGGTGTTCCCACGTTCATGATGCCGTAATTCCCCGCGGCGCTGTTGAAGATGTTGCTCACCCCCAAGTTTACCGTGACGCCGCCGACCGTTTTCGAGATATTTCCATTCGCATACCAAAACGCCGGTCGGAAGAAACCGTTGTTGTTGCCGACGTAGTAGCTATCGATACGCGCGATTAGCCCGCCGGACCGATTGTCATATCCCACCCCGATGCTCCCGGTCTGCGGAGGAATGCCGTAGAACTGCTGTCCGTTGACGTAGCCGCCGTTGGTGACAAGAATCGACTGGCTCAGACCGGAATAGTACGCGATCTGGACCGTGTAGTTGCCGTCGATTTCGAAGTGACGCGAGAGCGGCACCTTGGCATAGACGTTCAGCCCTCGACAGGTTGCCTGTCCGGCATTGAACGGGGTGAAAATGCCCAAGTCCGCCTCGCTAAACCCACTGCCGCAACCACCGGGCCCGTTAAGCTCTTTGAGCGCGTTTTCGAAGTACGTTGGGTGCGCCGCCATGAACTGGCGAAACTGCCCCGACGTCATGACCGAAAGCGGGACGATGTCGGTGATGATCGGATTCGTTTCGATGGTGTTGTAGCCGTCGACCTCGACCGTTGCCTGATCGGGAAAACGGTGCGCCAACGCCACCTCGGCATCGTTCGCCTCTTCAGGCTTAACGTCGGCATTGAAGCCCTGGATGACCGGAATCAGCGGAACGCACGCGGGGCCGCTCGGCTCAAAGCCATTGAGCCCTCCATTTGAAAGCTGATTGTAGAGTGGTAGGAACGTCGACGGCGGATAGGTGCCTCCGGTGTACAGCACCGGGTCGGGCGAAATCGAGGCGTGGCCACCCGTTATTCGGAAGATGTCGTCAAAATCCGGACGGAAAACGAAGGAGAGACGTGGATCGAAGCTCGTCGTATGCGACACCTGCGAGTTGTTGAGCGTGAAATTCCCGAACACAGAAAAGCGCTGGCCCGCCGCATAAGTGTCGTTCACAAAGTAGTTCGTGTCCCCAAAGGGAAGCCCAATATAACAATCGCCCGCACATGGCGGCGACGACCACTGATTCGTAAAATGCGTCTGGTGCTGGAACGACATACCGAAGTTGACGTCGTTGTTCTTTCCGGTGTACTCGTCGCTGATCATTGCGCCATGCGTGAACCATGAGTCCTGCTCGTCGTAGCCGATGATGTCGCCCTTCTCGTTGAGATAGTTATAGTTGTCCACATAACCATCGATAACGAGCGTGCCGCCTCCGATCTGACGTGCGATCCGTCCGTGGTAGTCCTGATTCAATCCGGTGTGCCACACCCCGGGCCCCTTGTTCCAAGGCCCCGCGAACGTTTGCGCGAACTGCGCGGCGGTCAGGCACTCGTAGCCCAGGTGCGAATCGTTCAACACGGCGAGCGTGGTCTTGGAGCACCTCGTCATCACCCCGCCGGGCTCCAACATGAAGTTGTTCTGGCCGGCCGCGAGCACGCTTTGCGCTTGCGTAAACATTTGGTCTGCGGGAATGAAGTTTGTATCTCCGTTGCCCACCCCGTCGGCATACGTTGTGGCGTTCCATGCCGTGAACAAGATCGACGTCTTGGGATCGAGTTGATACGTGACCTTGCCGAGCAGGTTGCGATTGAGATAATCTCCGTTGACCGCGGTGGTACACGCAATGATATCGGCTTGTTTTACCGAGGGCGGCGGCGCGGTGCTGCTGTAAGCCGACGCCGTCGGTGAGTTCGGACAGTAGTTCTGATCCTTTCCACCCAGCGGGCTGGCGAACGCTGCTCCCGACAACATCGCGGTCTGCGTAACCGGCGCGTCGATCGGCCCCGAAATGCCTTGGACGCCGTACGCGAAGGCATATCCCAGGCGTCCCGAGGTTCCGGTGGCCGCGACTCCCGTCATCATCTTTCCCCACATCCCTACGCCTTGCATGACGGTGAACTGGTCGGTCTGCGTCGGGCTGAGCGTTTGGAAGTCGACCGAACCGCCCAACGTCGGCACGCCGTAGAGTCCCATCGCACCTGAACCATACGTCACGTTGATGTTGCCCAAGCCCCAGAATTGGGCCAGTTGGTAATCGAAGACGCTTCCTTGATTATTGTAGGGGCACGCGCCGCCGACGAGCGGATTGTTCGCCGAGGGGCAAGCGCCGAGCGGACCAATTGGGTGACCATCGATCAGTACGACGCTTTCGGTCGGATCGAATCCGCGCAGTTGGATCGTCTCGTCGTCGCCGATCGACGAACTGGTTGAAGAGGTGACGAACGGCAAGGTCCCGAGCGCATCGCCGGCTCGGATGTAGTTTTGGTCCTGCAGAATGCTCGGCGACAGGCTCTTGTTGATGGTCGCGGTAGATTGTAAGGCGTTGCCGCCCCCGACGACCTCCGCGATGGTCTTCAAGCCGGTGGTCGCGGGGGTCAGGGCGGTCCTGACCTGT
>JASHPI010000143.1 GCA_030038215.1 Vulcanimicrobiota bacterium
CCGCCATCTCGCTCTACGCCTATGCCAAAGTGATCCGGGTGATGTACGAACGTGCGCAGCCGGCGACCGACGTGCGGCCGTTCGTGCCGCTGGCCTGGGTTAGCGCCACCTTCTGTCTGGTCGCCGTGATCGCGATGGCCTTCTACCCGCTCACGCCGAGCAACGTCCTCCCGGTCGCGCACTAGCTCCGCACCTGCGTCCGGTCACGCGATCCGTCGAGGATGCGCTATAGTATTGGTGAGGTACGTCCCATGACTCGTCGCCTTGTCTTCCTCCTAGCCGCGCTCGTGCTAGCTCTCGCAGTACCGGCGCTGCCGGTAGCCACCGTGGCCGGGGAGACGATTCTCGTCCCGAACGACGCCTATCCGGCGCTCGGACAGCAGGAGGCGATCACCGAAGCCCGCCAGCGCATTGCCGCCGGCGACATGGACGGAGCGGTCAAACAACTTGGGGATTATGTCGCCGGTCACCCGGATGCAACCGAGGCAGCGCGCTTCCTCGGCGATCTCTACTATCGCCAAGGCCACTTCGATCGCGCCGAGGCCGTCTACAAGCAACTGTTGACGAAAGACCCGCGGGACAAGGAGACGCACAACCGTCTCGGCGTCGTCTATGCGACCGAAAACAACGTCGACGACGCGATCACACAGTTTCAGGATGCGCTCCCGGGAACCGACTCGATCCGCGACCTGGTCCTGCTCCATCTGCGCAAGGGGGACCTGCCGCAATATGAAGCGCAAATGCAGCGCGCGGCAGCCACTTATCCGACCGATTCCGACATCCAGGAGGAAGTCGGTGAGATCTACGAAGCGATTCACCGGCCGGCAGATGCGGTCACCTACTTTCAACGGGCGCTCGACAGCGACCCTAAGTCGATTGCGGCGCTGAACGGCATCGGAATGTCATTTCTTGACGAGCGCGATCATGTTTCGGCAGCGCGTTACCTGCATCAGTGCCTGGACATCGACGTCACGAACTACGCCTGCATCGATAACCTCGGGGTGGCAAACATCCAAGCCGACCTCTATGGCGCCGCGAACGAAGAGTTCACGCGAGCCCATCGTCTGGAGCCGGAACGTCCGGAGGCGATCGTCAACTTCGGTTATCTTGCCGATACACGCGGCGATTGGAAGCGCGCCGTTACGTACTACGTGCAGGCGATTGCGGTCGATCCGTACGTGCCCGAATCGTACGTGAACCTCGGCATCGACTACGAGCACAACGGGCTGTATCCGCTGGCGCAAGCGGCTCTGCTCAAAGGCGTCGCAGCGGCTCCGTGGGACGGGCGCGTGCGTTATCTGCTGGCTAAGGCGTACGCGGCGCAGGGGCAGAAGAGCCTTGCACTGGAGCAACTCAAAATTGCCGAAGCATCGCTGGATCCCGACGTTGCAGCGATCGCCAAGGAAGAACTGGCGCGTCTCACGGCCGCTCCCAGCACGGCTCCACAATAAGGCTTCTCGCTAGGTACGAGCGATGCAGTCGATCTCGAGGCGCGCACCGCGCGGCAGCGCCGCAACCGCGACCGTGGAGCGCGCGGGTTTGGTCGCTCCGAAGTACCTTTCGTAAACGGCATTCACGGCCGTGAAGTCTTTCATGTCGATGAGGAAGATCGTCGTCTTGATCACGTCGGCGTAGTTGCAGCCGGCGGCGCAAAGGACCGCTCCCAGGTTCTCGATCACGCGCTCGGTCTGCGCGCCGATGTCGCCGTCGACGAGTTCGCCGGTCTGCGGATCGAGCGGAATCTGGCCGCTGCAGTAGAGCTCGCCGCCGCACTGAACCGCCTGACTGTAGGGACCGATCGGCTTGGGTGCATGGTGCGTGTGAACGTGCTCGTGTTTCATGCACGCTATACCGGCAGGGGCGTGGTGCGCGACATGGTGCCCTTAAAGGCCATTGGTGCTTCGTCGATGCCGAAGTTCGACGCGTAGAGCGCCGCAATTCTGTCCAGCTCGTCCGACGTAAGCGCCGGCGTCTCGGGCGCTTGCGCGAACTCCGTCAGCTGCTCGCGATCGTAGATGTTCGGCAGGACGGTCATAACGCGCGGCTCGTGCAGCAGCCATTGGATGGCGGCTTGCCCAAGCGTTCGCGACGGCAGCTCGAGGAAGCGCAGCTGGCGCACCTTCTCGACGCCGTTGACGAGCCACTCGCGGGGGCGATGGCTGCGATGATCGCTCTTCGGGAAGGTCGTCTCCAGCGTGTAGCGCCCTTCCAGCATGCCGCTGCTATGCGGTACGCGGATCATGTAACCCGTGTCGGCGCCGGCATCGTAGGCTGCGCGGATTTGCTCGTTGCCTGGATACTGCTCGAGGACGTTCCAAATGATCTGCAGGCTGGCGACGTTGCGCTTACGAACCGCGTCGACGCCTTCGCAGAGCCATCCGATGGCCGGCCCGAGCGCGACCCCGTACATGCGAATCTTTCCCTCGGCTCGCAACGACTCGAGCAGGTCCCAGAGCGCGTCGTCGTCGATCTGCGCCATGCGCGCGTTGTGCATCTGATAGATATCGACGTAGTCGGTGCGCAAACGGCGCAGCGACGCCTCGAGCGCGCGGCGCACGAAGGCCGGTGAGAAATCTTGCGGTAACTCGGACTGACCACGGCGGGCCTGCGGGTTGCCACCGAAGTCGTATCCGAACTTCGTTGCGTAGACGACGCTGTCGCGCCGGCCGGCAAACGCCTTTGCTAGCTGCTCTTCGCTGCGCCCGTTTCCGTAAGTGTCGGCCGCGTCGTAGAGTGTGATGCCTAAAGCGTGCGCGGCGTGCAGCATCTCGACGGCTTCGTCGTCGCTCTTCTCGCCCCACCAGCCGGTCGACGTGGTCCAGAGACCGAAGCCGACCTCGCTCACGGTAACCTTGCTGTTCGGATAAGTCCGGTACTTCATACAAGGGGCTTCTCCGCCAAGCGGGCTATCACCCCATATGGCTGACGAGGCCGGTGCGCCGCCCGTCGATTGGGAGCGCGTCGCTGCATGGATCGAGCGTTATTTCGAGCAGCCCGGTGCCTATCGCGTTATGCCCTCGGTTCGTCCGGGCGACGTCGCGGCGGTGCTTCCGAAGGATGCGCCCGAACGCGGCGAGTCGTTCGAAGCAATCCTGGCGGACTTCGAGCGCATCATCGTGCCGGCCACGACGCACTGGAATCATCCGCGTTTCTTCGCCTATTTCGCGACCAGCGCCGCGCCGGCCGCAATCGCGGCCGAGGCGCTGGCTGCCACGCTCGACGTAAAAGCGATGCTCTGGCGCACTTCACCGGCGGCCACGGAGCTCGAAGCGGTGACGATGCGCTGGCTCGGGCGGCTTCTCGGGCTGCCGCCGTCTTGGACCGGCATCATCTACGACACGGCCTCGGTCGCCGGCTTTACCGCGCTTGCGGCCGCGCGCGAAGCGCTTGGCCTGCAGATTCGCGAGCGCGGCATGACCGGGCGGGCGTTGCCGGTGCTGCGCATTTACGTTACCGAGCAGACACACTCGCACGTCGAGAAGGCCGCGATTGCGCTCGGGGTCGGTCAATACAACGTCGTGCGCGTTCCGTGCGACGATCGCTTTCGCATGCAGCCTGATGCGCTCGCCGACTCCATCGAAAGAGATCTCGCCGCCGGAATCCGGCCGCTCGCGGTGGTCGCAACCGTGGGAACGACGTCAACGACCTCGGTCGACCCGGTGCGCGCGATTGCGGAGGTAACGCGAAAGCACGGCGTCTGGCTGCACGTCGACGCCGCCTACGCCGGCATTGCCGCGATCGTTCCCGAGTTTGCGAACCTGCTCGACGGGGTCGATCTGGCCGATTCGCTGGTCGTTAATCCGCACAAGTGGATGTTCGTTCCGATGGACCTCTCGGCGCTCTACCTCAAGGATGAGTCGACGGTGCGTCGCGCCTTTAGTCTGGTTCCCGAATATCTCACCACGTCTGAGACCGGCGCGATCAACTACATGGATTACGGCCTGCAACTGGGCCGGCGCTTTCGCGCGCTCAAACTGTGGTTCGTATTGCGCCATCTCGGCGCCGAGGGCATACGCCAAAAGTTGCGCGGCCACGTCGCGCTCGCGCAAGAGTTCGCGTCTTGGGTCGAAGCGCAGCCGGACTGGGAGGTGCTGGCGCCGCACCCGCTCTCGGTCGTCTGCTTCCGTTACGCCCCGGCCGGACACGACGAAAGCGACCTCGAGGCGCTCAACGCGCGGTTGATGCAGGCTGTCAACGAGAGCGGCGAGATCTTCATCTCGCACACCAAGATCGACGGCCGCTACGCGCTTCGCCTGGCGATCGGCAACATTCGGACGACGCGCGCCGACGTGGAACATGCCTGGCACGTACTCAAACGCGAAGCCGCTCCCGAAACTTCCTTGCGAGGACACTAGTACGAACTTGCAGTGACAATGGAGGTAGGTCTGGGTGCCGGGATCATCTTCGCGACCATCGCGGTGACGGTAGCGCGCTACCGCGACTTGCCCGAGACGATCCCAATTCATTTCGGACTCGATGGAAAGCCGAATGGCTACGGGTCGCGCAACGCGATCTGGCTCGTCCCGGCGGTCCAGCTGCTCCTCACGGCGTCTGCGCTTTCCTTCGGAGCGCAGACCCCGCGTGCGAGCCTCACTTTTTGGCTGGATCTCCTGGTTCTCTGTCTAGCGGTGCAGCTGCTCATCATTGCGGCCGCCACGAGCGCAGCGCAACGGCTGAATAGGTCCGTCTTTTGGAGCGTGTTTGTCGCGACGATGGCGTTCGCCGTCGTCGCCGCCTTTCGCTGAACTGGCTAATAAAGCGTTTTGATCCAGGTGATCGCTTCGCCGTGCGCTTCGTCGATGCGCTGTCCAATGCGTACGAAGCCGTTCTTTTCGAGGACACGCTGCGAGGCGAGGTTGTCGATCGCTGTTTGCGCGATCAACGCTTGGATAGCGGGATCGGCGTTCGCGATCTGCGCGACTGCGGCCACGGCTGCGGTCGCGACGCCGGCGCCTCGGCGCTGGGGCGCTGTGCTATATCCGATCTCGACGTGACCCTCGGCCGGTGGGCGCTTGTAACTACATAAGCCCACCACCTCGCCGTCACGCACCATCATCCACGAGCCGGAACATCCGGCAGCGTTAAGCCTCTTCGTCATTTCACGGACGATTCGCAGTACCACCGGGTCGTCAACGCCGCCCGGCGGGAGACGCAACCCCTCGCGCTCATGGACGGTGCCGAGCATCCAGTCGAAGTCTGAATCACAGACCTCGATCAATTCGACGGGAGTCAGTATAGCCGTAGGTACTGCTCGCGTTCCCAGGGGTGGACGGCGCGGCGGTAGCGTTCGTACTCTTCGAGCTTGGCGTCGCGGAAGGCGTGGTAGAGATGGTCGCCGAGCGAAGCGCGTACGACGGCATCGCCGTCGAGTTCGTCGATCGCCTGGCGCAGCGATTTTGGCAGCGTGCCGATGCCGCGCTCGCGCCGATCACGATTGCTGAGATCGTAGGTCGAACCCGCCAGCGGCGGCCCTGGAAGCGTCCCGCGCGCGATGCCGTCGGCGGCCGCGCCAATCAATACCGCCAGCGCGAGATACGGATTGCAGGCCGGATCCGGACTACGCATCTCGACGCGCGGCGGTTTTTGTCCGGGCGGAACGCGCACCAGCGCGTTTGCGCTGCGTTCCGACCAGACCGCGTAGACCGGCGCGTCCCATGCGGCGACCAAACGCTTGTAGGAGTTAACCGTTGGATTGCAGATCGCGGTCGTCGCCGGTGCGTGCGCCAGCAATCCGCCGACGACGTAGAGCGCCATTTCCTCGTCGCGGTCCTGCGCCAGCAGAAAGTCGGCGTGCAGACCACTCCCGGCCCGCTCTTCGAGCGGCTTGGGCATGAACGTAGCGTCCAGGTTGAAATCGGCGGCGACGTGCTTGGCGATCGTCCGCAACGTCAGGGCGTGATCGGCGGCCGCCAGCGGATCGTCGTGTGCTACGTCGATCTCGTGCTGGCCGGCTCCATGTTCGTGGTGCGCCGACGCAATCGGCACGCCCATCGCTTGCAGCGCGGCGACGATCGCGTTGCGCGCTTCTTCGCCGCGATCGTTGGCCGAAAAATCGAAATACGAGCCGACGTCCGAAGTCGCCGTCGAACCGGTCTCCCCGCGTCGCTCGAAGAGGTAGAACTCGATCTCGAGTCCAACCCGCGTGCCATTCAACGCGGGTGCGCTTTCGATCGCGCGCCGAAGCGTGGTTCGCGGGCAGCCTTCGAACGGCGAACCGTCGGGCATCGCGATGTCGCAGATCAAGCGCGCCTCTCGTCCATCGGGCGCCGGCGCCCAGGGATAGATCGCGAAGGTCGAAGGATCGGGGTGGAGCAGCATGTCCAACTCTTCTCCCCGGACGAAACCGTCGATCGAGCCCCCGTCAAACGTAATGCGCCCGTCGAGTGCAGCCTCGAGCGAATCGACCGGAATCGAAACGTTCTTGCTCACGCCGAAGATATCGGCGAAGACCAAGCGCACGAAGCGGACGTTCTGTTCGCGCGCAAGCTTGACGACCTCCCGCTTTGCGGAAGGCCGCGAGCCTTCACGTCGAGTCGTGGAGTTCATCGACGGCGACCGCAAGGCGGAGGGTGAGTTGATCGTGCGAACTTTCGAGCGAGCGCGCGCAGATCTCGCCGATCTGCCGCAGGCGGTAGAAGACCGTGTGCCGATGGACGTGCAAGGCCGCGGCGGCCGTCTTGACATTCTGCCCGACGTGGAAGTAGAGCTTAAGGGTTCGCTCGAGCTCGGTTTGATGGCGCTCGTCGTACAGTCGCAGCGGCGCCAGCGTGCGCGCTGCAAAGGCTCGCAGCCGCTCGACGTCGGCTCCTTCGTAGAGCATCGGATACGCGCCCAGCTCGTCGTACGCCGTCACGTGACCAGCGCCGTAGACGCGCCGTCCGATCGCCAACGCGGCCTGCGCGTTGGCCGCGCTGGCGTGCACGGCTAATAGGGCCTCGACGGTTCCGACGCCGCCCGAGATGCGCACGTGCGTCTTGCGCCTGGCGATGCTGCGCGGCAACAGGCTGGCGGCAGTGCGCGCGTTGCTCGCGTCGATCTCGCGTGCCGCAGGAACGAAGATGAAGAGCACCGCGCTGCGCTCTAAGAAACCGATCTCGGCATCGCCGGCTCGAAACGTTTCGGCCGCCAGCGCGCGGAGCTCGCCGAAATCAGCCGGGCCGCGCGTCTCTTCGGCGGCTTCGGCTTCGAGGGCGATCGCCAGATACGCCGGCGCCAACGCGATGCCGTGCGCGGCTGCGTCTTCGCGTGCCGAAGTCGCGTCGTGATAAGCGCTCGCGAGCAACGTCTCCCAAAAGCCGCGTCGCCGTCTGCGCGTCCCGGCGACGTCGCGACCGAGTTCGACGCCGATCGCGGCGGCTGTCAATCGAAGCAGAAGATCCGTCTCTTCGAGCGCATTGTTTCCGAAAAGCGAAAGCCAGCCGAGCTGCGAGTTCCCCGCCGTCACCGGTAACGCTCGACCCGGCGCGCCCGACTCGACGACTGCGCGCGCGCTCGGCGGGAGATTCGTCGACCCGGCCGCCGCGAGGTGCCGCCACTGCGCGTCTTCGAGGAGGACGCCCACCCCAGCGGTCCGCGCGAGATGCGCCGCCAGCGCCTTTGGACCTCCCCCGGAGGCGGCGATGCGCGCGAGTCCTTCAGCGAATTCGACGATCTCCTCCGGCGTCACGTCGCCGCGGGCTGGCGCGATTGACGGTGGGTGGTGATATGCGGAAGCTTCTTCGCCACGTCATTGGGCATGATGGCATCGATCGCATCGTCGACCGTAACGATCCCCAGCATCTTGCCGGTCTGATCCACGACGGGCACGGCCAACAGGTCGTACTTGGCAATGGTGGCCGCAACGTCGACCGC
>JASHPI010000144.1 GCA_030038215.1 Vulcanimicrobiota bacterium
TCGCTCACGCGTGCCGCCCTCGAGGGAAGCGCGCGCGATCGCCTCGGCCACCGGTGCGTCGGCCGTCGAGCCGCTGATGAGAACTTCTGCGTCGTACTTCTCGTGCAAGGCGCGCGCTAAGGTCGCCCAGCCCCCGATGGGCCAGATGCCGCGCTGTGACGCGACCGCGTTGCAAGGATTGAGGATGATAAAGTCGCCTGAGGCCGCGCCGAACTCTTCGGACTCCCGCTCGTCCTCGGCGGTGGGCACAAAGCGGTATGCGCGATCGCTCGTATCGCATCCGATGGCTCGGGCAAAATCAAGCAGGATGTCCGACCAGTGCGAGGTGACGTCGCCGCGCTCGCTCCGCACGACGACGCGTTCCGTAAAGCGAAACGAATAGAGGCGCCTGGCTTGTCCGACTCGCACCGGAATTCCGGCCAACTCCGGAACGCGCGCGGTCCGCGGGGTTGCCCAGGTCACAATGCACGCGCCGTATGCGCGCGCCGCCAGCATTTGCGCGAGGGCCCGCTCGTCGCCGCCGTCGTCGACGAGCACGCCGTCCAGGTCGGGAACCCGCTCCAAGACGGCGCGGTGCGAGGCGAGCGTCAATGCGTCGACGATCTCAAAGCGCGAGTGGAGCGCGCGCGCCACCACCGAAGCCACGAGCGAGTCGCCGATTCCGCCGCCGGCGCAATAAAGTAAGGCCTTCTCAGCCATGCGCGGGTTCCTGCACATCGCGCGAGCGCACGAGTTCGCGCGTATAGATGCCGTCTAAGAACTGTGCTCGCGCGATGGCCTTGATCCAGCCCGGTGCGCCTTGCGTGCCGGCCAGACCGGCGTAGAGCGCGAGCAGCCACTCAGGCAACAGGTAGCGTCCGCGCAACTCGTTGAGCGCGTACGCGCCGGTCGCCAACCGCGCCCTGTTCGACGGGTGTTTGGCGAGAAAGCGCCGCGCCATGCGCGCCTTCTCGACCGCCTTGCGGCTTTCGTCCTCGAGCGTGTTGTGCGCGGGCAGTTTGATGTGCCACAAATAGGCGTCCCACTCGAACCGCCAGCGCGCGCCGGAGCGTCGCAGGCGCAGGCCCAGTTCGGTATCTTCCCAGCCATAGAGCTCGAACGCCTCATCGAACCCGCCGACGCCGATGAAGGCTCGTTTGGAGACCGATACGTTGCACGTGCAGAGGAAGGCGCGCGAGTAATTTGCAACGCTTGGCCGCGGCCGGTCCTCGTACGACAGAACGTTGAGAATCGGGCCGTTGACGACGTACTCGCCATCTCCACGGTGCGCCGCCGCGTGCGCGGCGATCCAGCCGGGCGGCGCCTGCACGTCGTCGTCGCAGAAGAGCAGGTACTCGCCGCGCGCCGCTTCGACCCCGCGATTGCGGGCCTTGGCTCGATTGGGCTGCGGTTCGGTCACGTAGCTTAGGATGAAAGGCGCTCGCGTTCGCCACTGTTCGACGACCGCCGCGGTCGTGTCGGTGGAGCCGTTGTCGACCACGACGATTTCAAATGGCGGCGCGCCGGCCTGCGTCTCGAGCGAGACCAGCGTGCGGTGCAAATACTCCGCACGATCTTTGGTCGCGATGACGACCGAGATCCGCGTCACAAGCCTCAGGCGGCCAGCTCGAGCAGGGACGAGACCATTCGATCCGCCGCGCCGGCATGCTCGCGGTAGAGCTCCGCCAACCGCGGGCCGGTCGACGCAATCCAACACCGATCGTCGTAATGCTCCAGCGCCAGGCGCGCGATGCGACCCGGCGTGACCGTGCCGTGCACTTCACGAATCAGCGAGGAACCGGCATCGATATTCGGCTGCGCGTGATGGACATAGCGACGCGATACGCCGACGACGACGGCGCGTTTGAGCGGAACGCCGACCAGCGGAATGCGATCGAGATAGGTCAGCGGACCGTTGATGGTAACGGCCTCCGGCGCGTTGAGCGGCGTGATCGTGATGACCGGGGTGCCGAGCGCCGCGACCTGGACCGTCTTGGTGCCGGGAATCGTCAGGACCAGGCGGGCTTGCTTGGCGGCCGCGAGCGCGTTGGAGAGGACCGGAATGCGAACGGCGCCGTCGAGCGACTCCAAATAATCGCGCCCGTCCTCGTCCACCAGACGCCCGCGCCGGCCGAAGATGCGCTCGTGGCCGCCGCGCTCGATCGCGGACTGCAAGCGGACCCGCGACGTAAACGGCGTTAGGCCGATCGCGATCGGCAGATTCGGACGCTCGCGCAAGATGCGCAGAGCCATCGAGAAAAAGAACGGTACCAAATTGTCGAGCTCGTACGCGCGCGAGCCCGGCATGATCAGGATGCCGTCGGCCGGCGTGCCCGCTTCGGTCGGCGCGCTCGACTCGATGAGCGCCGCGTCGATGGCGAGATTCCCGACCAAAACGACCCGCTCGGGCGGGATGCCCCACTCTTCGAGTTGTTCGACGTTGCCGCGGTTGACCGCAAACGCTCGTTCGAAGAGCGCGCGATACCGCCGCGCGGAAAACCGGTAGGTCGCGGCTCGCCCTTTCAGCCGCGCGTGCAGGCGCGCGGCGTGCATCAGATCTCCGCCGACGTACTGCACGAGATCGACGCGCTCCGGAACGCCTGCGACCCGGCGACCGAGCGCAAACTGTACGTAGCTGCGCGGCTCGTAGATGTGCGCTTGCGCAAACTCATCGCGCAAGATTTGCGACTCGAACCCGGTCGCATAGTCATCGGGCACCAGGAAGACGTGCACGTCGGCATCGGGTTTACGCTGGTACAATGATCGCAAGAGCGGGCGCAGCCACCCGGCCACCTCACCGGGGCCGTTAGCCGTAAGGGCTATACGCATGCAAGATCCTGGCGATCAGCTCGGTCGTGCTCTCGCCCGCGACGTGCGGCGCAAGCGCGATCCGCCCGCCATGCTGCAGCACGACCGTACGCTCCGGCAGCTCGTCTTCACGGTACTGATCGCTCTTGACGTGGACGTCGGGGCGAATGCGGTCCAGCAGTACCTCCGGCGTCCGTTCGTTGAATCCGACCACGACGTCGACGCTGCGCAGCGCCAGCAAGAGCGCCGCCCGCTGCGCAAACGGAACGATCGGCCGCGCGTCGCCCTTCAGCCGCCTGACCGAGTCGTCTTCATTCAAACCTACGATCAGCGCGTCACCTTGCGCGCGCGCCCAAGCGAGATAGTCGACGTGCCCGGCGTGGAGCACGTCGAAGCAGCCATTGGTAAACACGACGCAGCGCTCTTGAGACCGCAGTTCTTCGCGCCACGCGACGGCTTCGTCGACGCTGAGCAGCTGACCGAAAAAAAGCGCGGAATCCATCACGCCGCGTTTGTGTCGTGTTCGACCAGCGCGAGAATTTCGGCGGCGGTTGCGGTGGCCGTGCCGAGTTTCTCGACCACTACGCCGGCCGCGAAGTTGGCCAACTGCATGGCTTGCGCGATCGGGGCGCCGGCGGCGAGGGCAAGGGTGAGCACGGCGATGACCGTATCGCCGGCACCGCTGACGTCGTAGACGGTACGCGCGACCGACGGGATCTGCAAACGCTCGCCGCTTCGGCCGAACAGCGCCATGCCGTGTTCGCCGCGGGTGATCACGGCGTAGCGGCAGCGCAGCGAGTCGACCAATCGCGAGCCCGCGGCCTCCAGGCTCGGATCGTCGACGATCGGAATGCCGGTGATCGACGAGGCTTCCGCAGCGTTTGGCGCCACGCAGGTGATGCCCGCGAACAGGGCGATGTTTTGGGGCTTGGGATCGGCCAACACCAGCGGGCACGCCGTTGCGGCCTCGATAATATCCCGGCAGAGCAGCCCTTTGGCATAATCGCTGAGAATCACCGCATCGCACTGCGGCGCGCGTTCGCGCACGAACGCTGCCAGGCGCGCTCGATCGCCCGCGTCCAGCAGGGCGGTCGATTCCCAGTCGGCGCGCACGACCTGTTGGTTGTGCGCCACGATTCGAGTCTTGCGCGTGGTCGGCCGATCCGTCGTCGTGAAAACGCCCGCGTCGTCGACCTGCTCGCCGCGCAACAGATCGCGCACCTGCCGTGCAAAGCCGTCGTCGCCGACCGTCCCCGCAAAGGTGACGCCCGCCTCCAGCGCTCGCAAGTTGTTGGCGACGTTTCCAGCGCCGCCAAGCGTGAACGAGTGATCGGCAACCGCGACGACCGGAACCGGTGCCTCGGGCGAGATCCGCGTTACCGTACCCCAGATCCACTCGTCGATCATCAAATCGCCGACGACCAAAATTTTTCGACCGCGCGCGCGCTCGAAGAGGGTATGGGCGTCGGGTACCAAGAGCATCGGCTTCACGCGAGACCATCCTCGAAGATGAGTCGCTGCTCGACGAGATCGCAGACGATGTGTGCCATCACTTGGTGCACTTCTTGAACGATCGCCGCGTATCCATCGGGGCCGAGCAAGACCAGATCGGCGTTGTCGGCGACCTTCCCGCCGCCGTTGCCGGTAAAGGCGACCGTCACCGCGCCCCGTTTGCGCGCTGCCTCGAGCGCAAGCACGACGTTGCGCGAGCTGCCGCTAGTCGTCATGCCGATGACGACGTCGCCCGCGTGCGCAAAGGCTTCGACTTGCCGCGAGAAGACACGATCGTAGCCGTAGTCGTTGCCGATGCACGTCAGCGTCGAAGAGTTGACGGAAAGCGCTTCGCTGTGCAAGCCGGGACGTTCGCGCAAGAATCGCCCGGAGAGTTCGGCTGCCATGTGTTGCGCCTCGGCCGCGCTGCCGCCGTTGCCGCACCAGAGCACCTTCTTGCCGGCTCGCAGCGCGGTGACGATCGCATCGGCAATCGCCTCGACCTGTGCGCGATAATGCGGCGCGTCGAGCAAGCCGTGCCGGTCGGCGAGCAACTCCTCGAATCCGCGCTTCCCTTGGACGTCGTTCACCGCGAAGGCTCGATCCAGAAGAGCTCCTCGCCTTGCGAAACCAGCTCGCCGTTGCCGGGCACGATTCGAACGATCGTGCCGGCGTAGTCGCTCTGAATCTCGTTGAACAGCTTCATCGCTTCCAGCACGCAAATGACGTCGCCGGTTTCGACGACGTCGCCCACCTCGACGTAGGCCTGGGCATCGGGCGAAGACGCGCGATAGAAGACGCCGGTGAGCGGTGCCAGCACTTTGGCGACGCCGGGCGGCGCCGCCGCTCCTTCCCCGGCTGCGCCCGCCGGAGCCGTTCCCGCGGCTCCATCGGACGGCACCGGGGCGCGCCGCGAGATCTCGTAGATCGCATCGCCGAGTTTGATCTTGAGCTCCTCGAGGTCGTGCTCGCGCATCAGCGCCAGCAGTTCGCGCAGCGTCTGCGTCTCCTCGGTGTAACGCTCGTCCATTAAATCCCCGCTTCTACGAGGGTATCGATAAGGACTCTCGCGGAGTCGAACGGGAGGCGCCGGTCGCTGCGCGTCTCGAGGTCGCGCAGCAGGAGTTCGCCGGCCGCCAGCTCCTGACTCCCCACGATCAACGCATAGCGGGCTCGATTGCGGTCGGCAATCTTCAGATGCGCAAGCAGCTTGCGTTCTTCATAGTCGGCGTACGTGGGCACGTCGAGCTTGCGGCGCAGCTCCGCGATCAGCGGCGCGAGCGCCACGCGCGCCTGCGTTCCGAGCGCAATCGCCTGAAGACCGCGGCGTGGCTGCGCGCGATCGCCGAGCGCTCGCAGGACCATCAGAAAACGCTCCATGCCGAGCGCGAATCCGACCGCCGGGACGTCGGGTCCACCCAGCTCGCGAACCAATCCGTCGTACCGTCCACCCCCGCAAAGAGCGCTTTGCGCCCCGAGCAGGCCCGACGTGATTTCGAAGACGGTACGTCCGTAGTAATCCAGGCCGCGCACGATATGCGGGTTGACGACAAATGGAATCTTCGCCAACTCGAGATAGGATTTTAGCGTTTCGAAGTGCTCTTTGCACGCGTCACAGAGCATCGATTCGAAGGTCGGAGCGCTTTCGATGTAGGGAAGATCTGCCGGATCTTTGCTGTCGAGCAGCCGCAACGGGTTACGCTCGAGGCGCCGGCGCGAATCTTCGCTCAAGGTGCTCAGATACGGGCGAAAATGCGCCAGCAACGCTTCGCGATAACGCGGACGGCACGCCTCGTCGCCGATCGAGTTGATGTTGAGGGCGGCGTCGGCAACCGCGTAACCGCGCACCAGCTCCCAGGCCATCGAGATGACCTCTAAATCCGCCTCCGGGCCGGCGTAGCCGAAACACTCGACGCCGAACTGATGCGATTGACGGTAGCGCCCGCGCTGCGGACGCTCGTAACGAAAAATCGGACCGATGTAGTAGAGGCGCAGCGGCCCCTGCGTAAAGAGATGATGTTCGAGCGCGGCTCGTACGACCGATGCAGTCCACTCGGGGCGCAACGTGAGGCTGCGGCCGCCCTTATCGGTAAACGTGTACATCTCTTTTTCGACGATGTCGGTCGTCTCGCCCACGCCGCGCACGAAGAGCTCGGTCGACTCGAAGGTGGGCGTTCGAATCTCCCCGTAGCCAAAGCGCCGCGCCAGCGCGTGAATGCGCCCTTCGAGCTCATTCCAGCGTTCGGATTCCGGAGGCAGGATGTCTTGGGTGCCGCGCGGCGCGGCAGGATTTTCCGGCATGCGGGCTCCTTCGACTAGCGGGCACTCCGCTTCTGCGTGATGGTCGTACGTGCGCCGGGTGCTTTACGCAGCCGCCGTGCTGGCACTCGCGGCGCTATCGTCGCCCGACACCCTTCGCGGCGCCCTCGCCGCGTCGGCCAGCGCACTCTTTGAGGCAACGCCTTGGGCGCTCGCCGGAATCGTGGCTGCGCACCTGCTGCGCCGTCACCCGCACGCGTTCGCCTATTTTGGTTGCGGTTGCGGACGCGGTCCCTCGGCCCGGTCGCTCCCGGCTGCGGCTGCAACGTGGCTGCTCTTCGGCCCATTCGTTGCGCTACTCCGCCTCTTCGCAGCGAGTGCCGTGGCATACGCGCTCGAGCGCAACCATCGTTGCACCGCAGACACCCGCACGCCCACGCACTTGCTGGCCGAGCTCGCGACGGTATTCCCGGCTGCGTTGCTCGCGGGAGCGAGTATCCAATTCTTTGCCGGTATCGATCCGGCGCGCATGCATCCGCTCGCGCAGATGATTGCCGGCGCGCTGTTCGGTTTTTCAGCCGCGCCCTGCGGAATCGGCGCCGTCACGCTGGCCGGCGCTCTGCACGCGCGCGCGCCGCTCGCATCGGCAGGCTTCCTCTGCATCGCGGGAATCCTCGACCTGCGGGCGCTGCGCATCGCTCGGTCGCACAACGCGCCGGAGCGAGATGGCTTCGCCTACGCGCTTCTCGCAGCGGCGCTCGGCATCGTCGCATTGCGTCGCGGCGACGCGCTCGTTCATCCGGCCATTGCGCCGGCACTGGGCGTTTGCGCGATCGCAGCCTTGGCCGCCGCGTTTCGCTACCGCCGCTGCGTCACGCCGGCCGCGCGATTCGCACCCGGATTGATGTTGATCGGCGCGCTCGCCGGCGCGCCTCCGCCGCAGTACAGCGTCACCGAGACGACGCTGACCGACCTTTTTCCGGGCGAACGCCTCGCCTTTACCGGCGCGCTGTCTCGCTATGGCCGCAACGATGCGCTGGTCCGTTACGCCATCACCTGTTGTCGCGCCGATGCGGCTCCGGTCGCCGTACGCCTGGACCGCATGCTTCCCTACGCCGCCGGAACGTGGCTGCGCGTCGACGGCGCGATCGCGCGCGTGAATGGAGAGCTTCGACTGCACCCGCAACGCGTCGAACGCATCGCCCCGCCGTCGGATCCGTTTATCTATCGGTGAGAGCTTTACGACAGATTCGCGGCTTTACGCGGCTCGAGCAGCTCGACGGGGATGCCGTTGGGATCTTGCACGAAGGCGATCGCCCGCGTGCCGCTAGGCGACTTATAGACGTCTTTGAGAATCGTCACACCCTTTGCCTTGATAGCGTCGACGTATTTGCGTAAGTCTCCGTCGACCTCGAGCGCGAGGTGTTCGTACCGATTGCCGATCTCGTACGGCGGATGCTCCTCGAGATCGTAGACGAGTTCGATATACGAGTTCCAGTCCTTCCCGACGAAAGCCATGTCGGCGTTGCCCGGATAATGATATGGACCATCGAGCAGCTTGAGCCCGAGCTTATCGGTGTAGAAGTCGATCGACTCCTTCATGTCGTTGACGAAAATCGAGGTGTGCAAGAACCGCGGCATGCCCACCAGCTACCCGTCGCTCGCGCCCGCCAAACGCCCCCGAGCTAATGCAAAAAATAGCGGTAGGACGAGAAGACCAATGCGGCTTCGAGCCGGTCAGCGGCCTCGACGACGTTCGCGTCGCGAATCGAGCCGTGCGGCGCGATGATCGCGGTGCAACCGCCCTCGACCGCGGCTTCGAGGCCGTCGGCAAAGGTGAAGAATCCGTCGCTCGCGCAGGCCGCGCCCCGAGCCCCTTCGCCGGCGCGCTGTGCTGCAATCTGGACGGCGCCGACACGGTTGGTCTGGCCCGCGCAGATGCCGCGGGTGACGCCGTCGCGGACGATTACGATGCCGTTGCTCTTCACGTGCCGCACGACGTCCCAGGCAAAGGCTAGATCGTGCCATTCCCGCGGCGTCGGTTGGCGCCGGCTCACGACGCGCCACTGCTCGGGCGGCGCGGATGGATCCTCGTCTTCGGCCAGCACGCCGCCCAGCGCACTGCGCAGGCGCAGCTCGCGCGCCAGCTGGTCGGGCAGAAACATCGGGAACCGCATGATCCGCAGGTTCTTCTTCTTGCGCAGAAGCTCGAGCGCATCCGGCTCGAACGCCGGCGCGGCCACGATCTCGAGAAAGAACTCGGCCAACGATTGCGCCGCATCACGGTCGACGGGCGCATCGCTCGCGACGATCCCGCCAAACGCCGAAACCGCATCGGCGTGCAGGGCGTCGCGCACCGCCAATCCGACGCGCGAGCGCTGCGCGACTCCGCACGGCACGGTATGTTTCACGACGCCCGCGCGCACGAAGCGCGCGCCTTCGACCCCGAACTCGCTGCCCAGCGACGCGCGCGAGAGCAGGCGCAAGGCCGCGTCGAGATCGAGTAGGTTGTTGTAGGAGAGCGCCTTACCGTGAAGCTGTTCGGGCAGCCGTTCCGGGGCGTCGAGGTAGAACGCGGCGCGCTCTTGCGGATTGGTTCCGTAGCGCAGCCGTTTGGCCAGCGGCACGACCAACGCGAGCGCCCCGGGCAGCTCGCTCGGCAAGACTTCGCCGGCCGCCGCGAGGTAGTGCGAAATCGCATTATCGTACGCGGCGGTGCGCTCAAAGGCTGCAACCGCAAACTTTCGGCGGAGCGCGAGCGGCACGTGTCCGGCCAGCAGTGCTTCGCGGTACGCGTCGTACTGAGACGCATCCGTCAGGACTGCGACGTGCGCAAAGTTCTTCGCAGCCGCGCGCAACAGAGCGACGCCGCCGATGTCGATCTGTTCGATCGCTTCGTTCAGCGTCGTGCCGGGCTGCGCGACCGTCGCCTCGAACGGATAGAGATTGACGACGACGGTCGCGATTTCGGGAATCTGCTGCTCCTGCGCCTGCGCGCGCTGCTCGGCATCGCCGCGATCGTAGAGCAGCCCTCCGAAGACCTTTGGGTGCAGCGTCTTCACGCGGCCGCCGAAGAGCGACGGAAATCCGGTGACGTCGCTGACGTCTCGGGCCGGAATACCGCGATCCTCCAGAAAGCTGCGCGTTCCGGTCGTTGCGTAGATCGCATCGCCGCGTTCGTGCAGCAGGGCTGCGAGTTCGGTAATGCCGGTTTTGTCCGAGACCGAGAAGAGCGCCGCCCTAAGCACTAACCAGCTCCGCGGGCGTTAGCTCCGCCGAGATGATGGTGCTCACGCCGGGCTCGCTCATCGTCACGCCGTAGATCCGATCGGCCATCTCCATCGTCCGCTTGTTGTGCGTGACCAAAATCATCTGCGAATGGGCCGCGAACTCGCGCACCATCTCGGAGAAGCGATCGATGTTGGCATCGTCGAGCGACGCATCGACCTCGTCGAGCAGGTAGAACGGCGCCGGTTTTATCTCGATCAATGCAAAGATCAAGGCGGCCGCGGTCATCGCGCGTTCGCCGCCCGAGAGCGCGGCGAGCGGCATCTGCTTTTTGCCCGGCGGTTGGACGGCTAGTTCGATTCCGGTCTCGGAAAGATTGTCGGGATCGGTCTGCCACATCTTGGCCTGGCCGCCCGAGAAGAGCCGTCCGTACATCTGCGTAAAGGCCTTCGCAACGCGTTCGAACGTTTCGTTGAACTGCACTTGCGTCTCGCGTTCGATCTCGCGAATCGACTCGAGCAGCGTTTCACGCGCCGTAGCGAGATCTGCCAGCTGCGCGCGCAGGAACGCTTCGCGCTCGGCGACTTCGTTGCGCTCGGCCTCGGCGTTGAGGTTGAGATTGGACTGCAGGCGCGCCAAGTCTTCACGCAAGCGGGGCAGCTCTTCGGTGACGCTGTCGCCTGCATCCGCATAACGCGTTTCGACGTCGCGGCACTCTTCGTCGGTCGCGGGATTCTGCGCGAACTGCGAGACCAGCATGCCCAGCTCGGCTTCGATCTCGGCCTGACGCACGCGGTGGCGCTCGCCGCTTGCCGTCGCGTCGCGCTCCTCCTGTTCGGCCACGTGCAGATCCGATTCGAGCCGCGACTGCGAGTTCACGAGCTCCTCGCGCGCCCGGCGCGCCTCGTCGACCTGCTCGTCCAAGCGGCTGACGCCCTGTTTGAGCCCCTCGAGATGCGCATGCGAGGTTCGTGTGCGCGCGACCAGCGATGAGATCTCGGCCAGGACTTCCTCGCGCGCGGATCCGGCGCGCTCGCTATCCTGGTCCAGCATGCTCAGGCGCGCGCGGGTCGCGTCGCGTTCGGCCGCCAGCGCCGCCACACGTTCGCGCAGGTCCGCGGCGCGCGCGCTCGCGCTCTGCTGTTCGGCCTCGGCTGCACCAATCTCATCGCGCGCTCGAGCGAGCTGTGCCTCGAGCCGATCGCGTTCGGCATCGCTGCGCGCCGCGGCCGGTTCTTCGCCCGAGTATTCGCGAACGAGCTCGCGCGATTGGCGCGCTTGCGCGATGAGTTCCCCAAGGGCGGCACGCGCGGCCTCGAGCTCGCTGCGCATGCGCTCGACCTCGCCGCCGATCGCGTCCGTTTCGGCGCGCAGACCGACCAGCTGCGACTCCGTGCGGCTCAACAGCTCGCGGGCGCGATCGCGTTCTTCGATCGAGCTTTGGGCTTGCGCGTCGGCGGCGATCAGCGCGCGTTCGCTCTCGTCCAGCTTGGCACGCATCTCAACCAGTGCCTCGCGCAGGCTCTGCGCCTGAAAACGCCGCGAGAGAATCGAGCGCTCGCGCTGGAAGCGTCCGCCCGTGATAGCGCCGCCACCGCTGATCTGCTCGCCGCTCAGCGTCACGATCGTATCGCGCAAACCGCGCGCGCGCACCAGCTCGATTCCGGTGCGCAACTCATCGACGATCAGCGCGTTGCCGATCAAGAAGTTGACCACGCCTTGATATTGCGGCGCCGTTTGCACGAGCGTATGCGCGTAGCCGATGACGCCCGCAACGCCGGCCAGCTCGGGCGAGAGTTCGCGGCCTTTGCGGTCACCGAGCGTGTCGAGCGGGAGGAAGGTCGCGCGACCGGCCTCCTTACGATTAAGAAATTCGATTCCGCGCTCGGCGTCCTCGGAGGTCCGCGTAACGACGTTGGAGAGGCGCGCGCCGAAGGCGACGTCCATCGCGCGCGCGTAGCGTTGCTCGGTCGTGATGAGATTCGAGACGATGCCTTCGATGCCGCGCAGCTCGCCGCGTTGCCAGGCTTCGACGATCGCGCGCGTGCCGGGCACGTGCCCTTCGAGCGAGTTCTCGAGCTCCTCGATCGTATGGAGGCGCGACTCGGCGGCTTTCACTTCACCCGATTGGTCGCGATAGGCGGCTTGGGCGCGCGCGAGATCCTCTTGGACCCGCGCGATCTCGCCTTCGGCATCCTCGACGCGTCCGCGGGCGTCGAGCAACTGCTCCTCAGCCAGCGCGAGCCGGCCGCTGCGCTCGCCGTAGCGGTGCGATGCCCCGCCGGCGGCGATCTCCGCTTGTTCGGCGCGCTCGCGCGCTCCCTGTGCTTCGCGATCGAGCCGCTCGGCTTCGCTGCGCGCGCTTTCGGCCAGAACGCGCCGTTCGGCTTTCTGCGCGGCCAGCGCTGCGGCCGCAGATTCGACTTCACGTAACTGGGTGAAGATGGCATCCAGTTGCGCGCGCGCTGCCGCCAATGCCGCCTGCGCACCGAGCTCGCGCTCGCGCGCCGCATCGGTCTCGCCGGTGAGCGGCGCAAGCCGTCCCTCCAAACCATCGATCGCCGACGCGAGCGATTCGCGCTCCTGCTCGACGCGCGCGGCATCTTGCGAGGTTTGCGTCGATTGCCGCTCGAGCGCTTCGCGCCGCGCCAGCGCGGCGGCATAGTCGGCCTCGAGGCGCGCGAGCGAATCGCGCTCGCTCTGCGTCTGCGAACGCAACTCTTCCAACTGCAGCTCGCCGCGGTAGACTTGGGTGCGAAGCGTCGCCAGTTGCGCGCCGAGCGACGCCACCTTCGCGGCAGCGCGGGTACGCAGTTCCTCGTGCTTCGTCAAATCCTCGCGGAGCGCCGCGCGTTCGGCGCGACGCGAGGCGCTGGCGCGCAGGTAACTGAGAATCTCGAGATCGCGGCTGCGCGAGCTTACTCGGCGATAGCGCTTGGCGCGCCGCACCTGCGTGTCGAGCTCGGGAATGCGCCGCTCCAGTTCCGCGATCAGGTCGCTGATACGAATCGCGTTCTGTTCGGTCTGTTCGAGCCGGCGCATCGATTCGTGTTTGCGCGCCAGGAATTTACTGATTCCGGCGGTCTCTTCGAAGAGTGCCCGCCGTTCGGTGGGTTTGCTGGCGAGAATCGCGTCGATCTGCCCTTGCGAAACGATTGCGTACGAGCCTGGACCCAAGCCCGTCCCCATCAGCAGATCGAGGACATCGCGCAGACGTACTTGGTTACGGTTGATGAAGAACTCGCTCTCGCCCGCGCGATAGGCTCGGCGCGTGATCTCGACCTCGCTGTACTCGATCGGCAATCGGCCGTCGGCGTTGTCGAAGAGAATCGAAACTTCGGAGAGACCGAGCGGCTTGCGCGACTGATTGCCGGCGAAGATGACGCCCTCGAGCCGATCCGAGCGAATGCTCTTGGTCGACGTTTCGCCCAGCCCCCAACGAAAGGCGTCGACCAGGTTCGATTTCCCCGAGCCGTTGGGACCGACGATTGCGGTGATGCCGGCACCGAACTCGAGCGTGGTCGGTTCCGCGAACGTCTTGAATCCAAACGACCGGATCTTCTTGAGCTTCATCGAACCGGCGCCGCCTCGGGCGCACCGTCGCGCGCCGTGATCGCAATGAGCGCCGCCTCGGCGGCGGCCTGCTGCGCGGCCTTCTTCGAGTGGCCAAATCCCTTCCCCAGCGTCTTGCCGTTCACGCTCACGCGCGAGCTGAACGCCGGACGCTGCGGTGTGCCGCGCGCGGTTTCGCGATAGACGGGCGTCGCCGCCAAGTGCTCTTGCGCGTAGTGTTGCAGACGCGTCTTGGCATCGAGCAACGCGTCGGGTGAGTGGTCCAGATGTTCGATATGCTGCGTCACGATGAATCGTTTCGCCTTATCGAGGCCGTAGCCGAGATAGAGCGCGGCAACGAACGCCTCGAAGGCATCGGCCAGCACCGACGTGCTCTCGGCGCCGCCCGACGCGCGCATCCCCGCGCCGAGCTGCGCGAGCGCCGGAAACTCGAGGCGACGAGCGGTGCGCGCGAGCTGCACGTCGTTGACGATCGCGGCCTTGCGCAGCGTAAGCAGCCCCTCCGGTTCGCCGACGAATCGTTCGAAGAGCCAACTCGCGGTCACGTGTCCGAGCACCGAGTCTCCGAG
>JASHPI010000145.1 GCA_030038215.1 Vulcanimicrobiota bacterium
CTCGCCGACGCAGCGCGTTGGGGCCGTGCCCTCCGAGCGTTTCACGCCCTACCAGCATGCGCGGCCGATGCTCAGTCTTGCCAATGCCGTTTCGGAAGAGGAGGTGCGCGCGTTCGACGAGCGGGCGCACAAGCTCGCGGGCGGCGCGGTGGCATACGTCTGCGAGCTGAAGATCGACGGCTTGGCGATCGCGCTCGATTATCGCAACGGCTCGCTGGAACGAGGCGGCACGCGCGGTGACGGGCGCGTCGGCGAGGACGTCACCGCGAACCTTCGCACCATCAATACGATTCCGCTGCGTTTACTGTCCTTCGACAAGCTCAGGATGACAAAGGGCGTGCCCAACAATCTATTGGAGGTGCGCGGCGAGGTCTATCTGCGCAAGAGCGACTTCGAGCGTCTCAATGCCAAGCGCGAACGTGAGGGCTTGCCGGTCTTCGCCAATCCGCGCAACGCGGCATCGGGCGGAGTACGGCAGCTCGACCCCGCGCTGACCGCGCAACGGCGCCTCTCGTTCTTTGCCTATCAGCTCGTCGACGACGTCGCAGGCTTGCACACGCAGTGGGAATCGTTGCGCTACCTGGCAGAGCTCGGATTTCCGGTGAACCCCAACGTCGCGCGCGCGCCGACGGTCGACGAGGTCCTCGCTTATTGCCGTCAATGGGAGGAGCGGCGCGACGAGCTCGACTACGAGATCGACGGCGTGGTCATCAAGGTCGACGACTTCACGTTGCAGGAGCGCCTCGGCGTCGTGGCGCGCGACCCGCGCTGGGCGATCGCGTTCAAGTTCAAGCCGCGCGAGGCGCGCACCAAGCTGACCGGCGTCGTGGTAACGGTGGGCCGCACCGGGACGCTCAATCCGAACGCCGTGCTCCAGCCGGTCCAGATCGGCGGCGTCACAGTGAAGAGCGCGACGTTACATAACATCGATTACATCCGCAGCAACGACATTCGGATCGGCGATACCGTGCTGGTGACACGCGCCGGCGACGTGATTCCGCGCGTCGTCGGTCCGGTACTCACGGAACGCACCGGTCGCGAGCGCATTTTTACCATGCCGGACGTCTGCCCGGTTTGCGGCGCGGACGTCGACCATCCGCCGGGCGAGGCAATGTCGCGCTGCACGAACGCCGCGTGCCCGGCTCAAGTCTACGAACGCCTGCGCCACTTCGCATCGCGCGGCGCAATGGACATCGAAGGGCTCGGCGACGTGATGGCCCAGCAGCTGACCGAGCTGGGCGTGGTGCGCGACATTGCCGGCATTTATGCGCTGGACGCCGAGCAGCTCGCAAAGGTGCCACGTACCGGAACCAAGAGCATCGAGAATCTCTTGCGCAACATCGAGCATTCGAAACGTCGCGGCCTGGCGCGGCTGCTTTATGGTTTGGGCATCCGTTTCGTCGGGTCGCAAACCGCTCAGATTCTGGCCGACGACTTTGGAGCCATCGAAGCGATCGCCGATGCAAGTTCGGACGACTTGCAGCGCAGCGAAGGGATCGGACCCGAAGTTGCGGGCAGCGTCACGCTCTTCTTCAAGCAGCCCGCCAATCTCGAGATGATCGAGCGCTTGCGGGCGGCGGGAATCGACATGACGGCACCGAAACGCGCGCGCGCCGCTACCGGAAAGCTGGCCGGTAAAACGCTCGTCCTGACCGGAACGCTGCCGAGCTTGAGTCGCGACGAGGCGACGGCGCTGATTCTTGCCGCCGGCGGTAAAGTGACCGGTTCGGTAAGTAAGAAGACCGATTACGTCGTCGTCGGCGACGAACCGGGCAGCAAGCGCGACAAAGCCGAGCAGCTCGGCATCGCGTTGCTCGACGAGGCGGCGTTGCGCGAGCTCACGCGCTAAAAGACGCGCTCGAGCAGCGGCGTGCCGGCGGACGCCGCGGGGAGCGCATCGGCCAGCGCTTCGATCACGTCGCCCGCGACCACGCCGACGCGCCGGCGCCGCGCGGCTCGTTGGCCTGCCAATCCGTGCCAATACGCGCCGGCCCGGGCCGCATCGACCGGCGCGAGGCCTTGCGCGAGCAGCGTGGCGATGATGCCGGTCAGCACGTCGCCGGTGCCGGCAGTCGCCAGTGCGTTCGTGCCGGTCGTATTGATGTTGACGATCGAGCCGTCATAAATGAGCGTGTCGGTCCCCTTGAGCAGGGTCGTAACCCCGGTACGGCCGACAAACTCGCGAATGCGCTCGACCCGTGTCCCCGGCGCGATCGTCCCCCGCCCTGAGAGTCGCGCGAACTCGCCGGCGTGCGGCGTAACGACGCACCGCTTGTCGCGCAAAAGCTCGAGGTGCTTGCTCAAATGAAAGAGCCCGCTCGCATCGATGACCATCGGCAGCGCGTTGCGTTCCAGGAATATCTGCACGACCTCCGCCGTGCGGTCGTCGAGGCCGAGCCCTGGTCCGATCGCGACCGCGCCGTTGCGCTTCGATATCTCGAGGAGCTCAGCAGCAGCGGCTTCAGGCGGCGTGTCGTCGGGCAGCGCCACCACGACCTGCTCGACCAAGTGCGCGCGCAGCGACGGCGCCGCCGCCGCCGGTGTTGCAACCGTGACGTATCCGGCGCCGGCCCGAGCGGCGCTCCGCGCGCAGAGCACGGCGGCTCCCGGGAACTGCGGCGAACCGGCGATGATCAGCGGCGCGCCGGCGGCACGCTTATCGGTATCGGGCGGACGTCGCGGTAAGAGCGCCAGGAACTGGACGTCGTCGAGCGCGGCGAACTGGGGTGATTGCGCGGCCAGTATCGCATCGTCGATGCCGATTCGCGCGCACCAGAGCTCGCCTACGAACTCGCGCGCCGGTTCGAGCAGCAGCCCCGGTTTCGTTGCGCCGAGCGTGACCGTGACGCTCGCGCGCACCGCGTCCTCGCCGACGGCGCCGCTCAGCGCGTCGATCCCGCTCGGGATGTCGATTGCGAGCACGGGCTGCCCGCATGCGTTGAGCGCGCGAGCCAGATGGCGATAGTCGTCGGGAAGCGGCAGCCGCGCACCGGTCCCGAAGAGCCCATCGACTCCGACCGCGCCATCGAGCGCTGCGCGCGCCTCGCGCTCGTCGACAGGCAACGGCTGCACGCGTACGCCGGCGGCTTGCGCTCGGGACTGCGCATCCGCTCGCGCCTGCGACGGATGGGACGAGGTCGCCGCCGCCGCGACGCACGTGTACTCTGCGGCGAGCTCGGCGAGGGCTGCGAACGCATCGCCGCCGTTGTTGCCCGGGCCCGCGAAGGCGACGATGCTCGTGCCCGGCCTAGCCATGGCGCGCAAGCGATCGGCGATGCAGCGCCCCGCGTTGGTCATCAGCGTGCTCTCGCCAAGTCCCTCGATGGCGGCAGCATCGGCGGCGCGCATTTGCTCGGGCGTAAGAACATAGATCATCGGTTATCGTTCTAGAATCACGACCGCTGCGGCCACGCTTGCGGTGTGCGTGATCGTGACGTGGATTGCGCGCACGCCGCGCACGGACATTAAATCTTTAACGCGCTCGCCCAGCTCGATCGTCGGCTTACCGCTACGCTCGTGACCCACGCCCACCCAGCGCCATGGAATCGCATGGCCGAATGCCTTACGCGTCGCCTCCTTCGCTGCGAAGAATCCCGCTAGCCGCTCGGGCCAGTTACGTTTGCGCATCGCATAGGCCATCTCGCGTTCCGTGTAGACTTTGCGCGCAAACCACGCCAGCTTGCGTTCGTCGAAGCGATAGCGCTCGACAAGCGCCAGGTCAATCCCTACTCCGAGAATCACCTCGAGGGCCTTCTACAATTGCGTCGCTCATCATCCACCGTTGTCCGAAGTCGGGCAAGTTTTTCCGAAATCGGCGGCGAATGATCCCCTGCGAGATGGACTCGAAGATTCGCATCGTGCCGATCAACACCGTTGACGCTGCGTTCTTAGAGCGGCTCGCCACCTGCCTAGAAGAGCGATTCCTCGCAACTGCCGGCGTCGAGCGTTCACTCATCGTGCCGCGCAGCGCGCTGAACTCGACCCGCGCACAGCTTTTCGTTTCGACCCTGACGTCAAAGGTGCAACGCGCTCACCCTGAGGTTGACGGAGTTTTGTTGGCGGTGACGGATTTCGATCTGTACAAGACTTCGCATCGTTTCATCTTCGGCGACGCGGACGACGCCCAGGGCATAGCTGCCGTCTCGCTGCATCGGCTACGCTCGGAGTTCTATGGCGAACCGGGCGATGCGAATCTCCTCTTTCAGAGAACGCTGAAGGAATGCGTTCATGAGCTCGGCCACGCCTTCGGGCTCAAGCATTGTTACAATGCCCGCTGCGCGATGTACTATTCCAACTCGATCTTCGAAACCGACAACAAGATGCCGCACTTCTGCGACGCTTGCGACCGCCGCTTGGGCCGCGCCCGCAACGAACGCTAGCGCAGCGCGCGGGCGTCGGCGAGGTCGATCGTCTCGGTGCTGCCATCATCGCGCGCGATGCGCAGACCGCCGCCGGCGGCTAATCCCTGGGCTACCGCCTCGAATGGCGAGCGCGCGTCATCCTTGAGAATGCGGTAACGCGCGCCCGGCAGCCCCGCAGCCCCCTCCCATGCGCGAGCCACGCGGTCAGGCTGGTCGAGCAGCGTGAATGTGCGCGCGTATTCGCTGAGAATTGCAAGCAAGAGCCGGCCGCGCTCGACGGCGGCATAATCGTCGCAGAAAGCGGGCGGCGGATCGATTTCCGTCTCGGCACCAGCGCGCCGGTAAACGTTGATGCCGATCCCGCACGCAACCGCGGCGGTCGCCCCGCTGACGCGCGACTGACAGAGAATTCCGGCTACCTTGCGTTCCGCGATTAAGAGGTCGTTGGGCCATTGAAGGGACGCCGCGACGCCTTGGGTACGCAAAGCACTGCGCACCGCGAGCGCCGCCCAGTGCGGAACCACCCACAGCGCCTCCGAGGCGACGTCGCGCGGCAGGATCGTCGTGAAGAGCAGCGCCGTCCCCGGCGCCGCCGACCAGGATCGTCCCTTCCGCCCCGCCCCGCGGCGCTGATACTCCGCGACGATCGTGTGGCCTCGGAAGCCCGCCTTATCCAAGAGCGCAGCCGCGTCCGCGTTCGTGCTTTCGGTCTCTTCCACGTAGGCGACCGACGCGAACGG
>JASHPI010000146.1 GCA_030038215.1 Vulcanimicrobiota bacterium
GCCACACCTTCGAACCGCGCGCCTTGCGCATCTCTGCGATAGAGCGCGGCCGCCGTAAGCTCGAGTGCGTCGACCGGCACCTGCACGAGGCCGTCGACGATCGCGCTTTCGTCGGTCGCATAGGGTAGTGCCGCCGCCGCTCGGCGCAGCATCTTCTCGGCAAGCCGCCGTTGCCGGAAAAAGACCGCTTCGACGAATGCTTCGACGGCGTGATTGATGCGGTCCAGCAGGACGCCGATCGCGATCGTCGCCAGCAGCTCGAGGCCGATCGCCAGACGTCCGAACGCGACGACGCGCGAAAAGAACCAATCCAAGATGGAGACGAATGCGATCACGCTCAGCGACAAGACGCCGTAGACCAGCGCGCGGTTCAGGACGAAGTTCACATCGAGCACGCGCAGTCTGAAGACGGCATAGGCGATGCAGATCGGCATCAGCACGACGGCGAAGCCCACCACTTGTCCCACCGCGAACGGGATGCCGGGCACGAAGTAGATCGCGTATGCCAGAAACGACGCGAGCGTGCCGATTGCGAGAAACCCCGAGCGCTGCCGAACGCTCGGCGACGCCGTCGCTTGCTTCTTGGCCAGAATCAGGCCGGCGAGAAGGAACCCACCGAGCGGAATCACCGCGCTGGTAACGATGTCCCACGCCGGAAGCGACTCGGTCGTCGCGTAGATTCGCCACTCGACGACGTACAGTGCATAGGTTAGGGCGAGCAGGGTCCATATCAGCGGATCGATTCGGCGCTGCCAGCCGCGCACGTCGCCGGCGGGAAAGCGCAAGACAAAGGGCAGCAGCGGCAGGACGCTCCACGCGCCGAACACCGTGCTCAGCAGGAACGTGAGCGCCATGTACGGCCACCGGGAGAGCACGTGCGACCAGTACGCGAAGACCGGACCGGTGCCGAAGTAGCCGATGGCAAACACGTACAACGACCATGACATCACCGATGGCCGCAAAAAGACGAGCAGGAACGCGACCACCAAAAAGACGGTCGGCGGGAGATAGGCGAGCACGCCGCCGATGCGTTGCCACGTGCCGAAATCGGGTTCGGCGACCGCCGTTAGCCTCACCGTACGCGATACGCCTGCGCGCTCGAATGTGGACGTCTCGCGTTCGCCGGCGTAAGGCGAGCGCAAGCGCGAAGAGACTTCGTAATCGCCTCCGTCGACGAGAAGGTCGCCGGGCCGCAGGCCGGCTCGATCGGCGGGCGAGCCGCGAACAACGGCGACGACGATCCGGCTTTCCGGCGGAATCGTCATGCCGAACGTGCCCTCGCCCCATTTCTCCGCAAAATCGACGTGCCCGATCGGCAGATAGTAGAGCGCGACGACTAACAGTGTTACGACGATGAGGCAGCCGCGCGCCAGGTTCTTGCGCATCGCTCACTCTGCGGCGCGCTTGGGTAACGACCCTCCAACGCCGGCGATGCGGCGGTCGGGCCGCGCGATTGCTTCGTACATCGCGCCCGCTACCACGATGATCGCCATCACCAGCAGTGTCACCCAACCGTAGTTGAAGATCGCTCGGCCACTCGATAACGAGCTCGGCCAAACGATGTTCAGCAGCATGAGCAACAAGTAGGCGCCGCCGACCGCCGTCACGGGCATACCCCAGTTTCCAAGGGTGAAAGTCCCGCCCGGCTTCCATCCGCGCAGTCGCGCAGTCAGCGCGCCGAAAACGGTGAGAAAGAAGGCCAGGTAGATTCCCGACGTCGCGAACGAAACGAGTGCGTAGAGTGCGGTGACGTTCGCCGGATAATCGAACCATAGGATGTGAACCGGCCTGCTCGGATTGATCAGCACGAGCAGCAGGAACAGGAACGGAACGACCGTTCCGACCAGGATCGCATTGACCGGAGTTTGATGACGTTGCGAGATGCGCGCGATCCAGTCACTGCACGGCAGCGCGCGATCGCGGGCGAGGGCGAAAGCGACGCGGGCGCCGGCGCCTTGCACTGCGGTGCCGCAGCTGAAGAACGCAACGATCACCATCACTAAGAAGAAGTCTTGCATCCAAGGCGGCAGCGTGGCAAAGAGGCTGTTGATGCCGCCAGTGACGACCGAACCGATACCCGCCGCCGGCGTCGCGAGCAGCAGCCCGAGCACCAAGACGAACGACGCGATGCCCCCGTACACCAGCGCGTTGCGCATCGCCTTAGGGACCTGACGTTGCGCGTCGGTGGTTTCTTCCGCAATGGCACCGGCCGACTCGAAGCCGTAGAAGATGTAGACGTTGGCGAGCACCGCGATCAATGCCGCACCGGTCCACCAATGGCCGCCGAAGTCGAGGTTCAGCGGGTTACCCTTGAGATATTCGACGTGTTGGGTCGAGAAAATGAACCCGAGATGCTGATGAAAGCCACTAATTGCAAACGCCGCAAAGACGCCAAACGTGCCGATCGTCTCGACGTAGACGCCGTAACGTGCGACCCGTCCCAAGATCTTCGCACCGATCGAGTTTAGAATCGCCGAAAGGACGATGATGCCGCCGGCAATCACAAAGATCGTCGCATGATCGCCCGGCTTCAGGTGCGTTTTGAACCAAATGTTCGAGAGCGAGGTCACGTAGCCGACCGCGCCCGAGTCGACCGATGCGACCGTTGCCAAGAGCGCGAAGCCGTAGATCCAGCCGACGAACCAGCCGTAGCGCGCACTCACCGTGTACTTACCGTACTGATAGAGGCCGCCTGCGAGCGGATACTCGCTGGCGAGCTCGCCGAAGACGAGCGCGACCGTCAGCATAAAGCCTACGACGACCGGAATCGTCCAAATATAGCGGGGTCCGCCGGTGCCGAGGCCCAACGTGTAAAGCGAGTAGATGCCCACCACGGGGCTCAAATAACTGAACGCGACCGCGAAGTTATCGAAGAGCGAGAGAACGCGCGCGAGCTCTTGCCGATAGCCAAGCGCGCGTAGACGATCGTCGCTC
>JASHPI010000015.1 GCA_030038215.1 Vulcanimicrobiota bacterium
CTGCGCACGAATGAGATTGCGACATAGTCGACTCCCAGATCGAGCCCAAGCGCGAGATACTCCAAGTCCCGCTCCGTAACCGAGGTAATGTTGAGGGATCCGTCTGAATAATTGATCCCCTGGCTCGAGCGAAGGTCGCCGCCGAACTCGACCGCCGTCTCGATCTCGGTTGCGCTCTTGTCGACGATCAGCAACGCTATTTGCCCGTCTTGAAGGTAGAGGCGCTTGCCGATCGAGACGTCGGAGGGCAGGTCGCGGTAGCTCGTGCTAACACGCTGCTGCGTGCCGCCGACTTGCTCGGTCGTGATAACGAAGCGCGCGCCGCGCTCCAGCCTGACGGAGCCGGCTCGGTCGGCCAGCGGACCCGTGCGAACCTTTGGACCGGGAAGATCCTGCAGCACGGCGGTGTGAATTGCGAGCTCTTCTGAGAGCTGGCGAGCATCGCGAACTACCTGCGCGTGTTCTTCGGCGGTGCCATGCGAGAAGTTTAGGCGCAGCACGTTGGCACCCGAGATGAGGAGCGAACGCAAAATCGCGCGATCGCGCGACGCGGGCCCGACCGTCGCAACAATTTTCGTACGCTTCTGTAGAATTGCTTCCATGCGTAGCGCTGCCTTGCGTGCCCGACGGCAGGCTCCTGCGCTCAATTAAGCGCACTTTATGGCGGCAGTGAACTTCGTGCGCGATCCCCGCGACCGCCGCTATCCTGAACGACTAGCTGGGAGCTTCCTCGCGTCGCTGCTTATCCATGCGTTGTTGGCGGCGCTGCTCTTTACCGTGCTCGTCAGCTCATCACAGGAAGGAGCAACCGAAAACGTCCAGGGCGGTCAAATTATCACGATCTCCCGCCTGATGCCGGTTGTCGCCGCCAATCCGCCGGCAGCAGTTCGCGCCGCGCCCCCGGTTCCGCATGTAACGCGCATAGCGCCGATCCAGCAAGCGCCGCTCGTCACCCCCCAGACGCAGCGTCTGCCGACCAATCGCCACGAGCTGGCGGTGCAAGCTCCAACCGCGCCGCCGAACCCGCGGCCGATACCGCAAGAGACGCCTCAGCCGAACCCGCAACCGACGCAGAACGTCTTCGAAGTGCAGCCGCGCAACCAGGTTCCGGCGGCGCCGGTCACCGTCCCAACCGTCGCACCGATTGCCGTGAGCACCAAGCCGCCGCCCACGACGGCGCCGTCGCCGGCGCCGACCGCACCGCCCTCGGTGCGCCCTTCACCCAAACCCTCGGTCGTGGTCGCAGCGGCAACGCCCAGCCCGAAACCGGCAACGCCCGCTCCGCCGGTGCCGAAGGCCTCGCCGACGATCGCGGCCGTGGCGCGAGCCACGGCGTCGCCCACCGTTTCGGCCGCTCCGGCACCGCGCGCCTCGGCCTCGCCCGCCGAGCATCCCGGCGTTCCAAGTCCGAGTCCGACCAGCGCGAGGGCGGTCGCTTCGACCGCCGGCACGGCGCCGAGTCCGGGTCCGAAGGGCGCGGCATCGCCCGGTCCCCGTCAAGGCAGTGGACCCAAGAGCACCAGCGCGCCGGAGCGACCGGTTGCGATTCGGCCAACGCCGATACCTGCGCGCGCTACGCCGGCGCCGAAAGCACGGCCATCCAACAACAACTTGACGGCGAAGCTTCGATCGCTGCTGCCGAACAATCCGGTAAATCCCACCAGCAAGCAGTACACTCCCACGCTCTCCTTGCGCGGCCGACTCGAACCGACTCCACCGCCGGACGTTCTGGCGCGCACAAAATACATCTACGATGCGAAGGGCACCGGTCGCGAGGAACGCGTGAAGATGTGGGTTACCGCGACCCACAAGGGTGGCCCGACAACGATCTGCACGGGTTGGCTGGTCCGCTGGCCGGAGCCGGAGCGCGGCGGATACGCCGACCCGCCCAGCAACGTGCCCGTCGGGCAGCCGAACGGCACGCAGATCGCGATCGGCGGCGCGGGCGCCCCGCACCAACCGCTTTCGCCGTTCGATTCGGGCATCGCCCCGATCGTCGAAGGCATGGTTTCGCAGCCGTGCGATGGCCGTTTGTTGGTGCCGTTCGTTCCGTCGGCCGTTCCGTCGCCATGACGCCGCACGTTTCCCGCTTGCATTTCCGACATTCGTCGCACTAGAATTTTGGGGTGCCGGATAGCCGGCATACTTCGTCAGAAAACGAAGGAGGGCGGTTGGAACCGCAAGACCCACCGGGCTACCAAGCCCGCGAAGTACGCGCCAAATAGGGCGCCGAGAGCGCGCCCGCGGCGGCCGGACGTTTTCCGGCGGTGCGCCTATTCGCAACGAATGAGAACAGAGCGAGGGGCCGCGCCCACGTTGGGTGCGGCCCGCCGCTTTCTCCAGGGATGGAAGGCGCCGCGACATCGCGAAGGGTCGTTTTGGGGAGAGATATGGAGCGTGGGACAGGTCCCGCGCTTCGTTGCTTCAGAAGCCGATGAGCGACTATCATGCGTACTAGTGGAGGCTCCGTAGAGATCACGCGCGCGTTCGAGCGAGAGCTCGATGCGCTTGCGCACGACGCCTCGTTTGCGGAGCTGGAGGTCGTGCGCCATCACGCGCGCCCGGTTCGCGGCGTGACGGAGCTGAGCGTGACGATCGATCGACGCGGCGGCGTCGATCTGGCGCTCTGCGAACGCGTTGCCGGCCGTATCAGCGCCCATCTCGCGGCTTTTGATGAGCCCTATACGCTCGAAGTCGAATCGGCCGGGCTCGATCGTCCCTTGCTGCGTCCCGAGCATTTCGGACGCTTCGTGGGCGAGCGCGCGCGCATCGTGACGTCACTCGCGATCAACGGAACCAAAACGCACCGCGGCGTGCTGCGCGGCGTGCGCGGCGACGCGGTCGTGATCGAAACGGAAAACGGTGAGTTGCCGCTCCCGATGCCAACGATCAAGTCGGCCAACTTGGAGTATGACGCGCGCGCGGATCTGCAGCGCGACAAACGTGAACGGAAAAAAACGCATGGCAACAGTAGATACCGCAGCTGACGAAAAACTTATCGACGTTCTGCACTTCATAGCGAAGGAGCGGAATATCCCATTTGAGATGCTTCTTGAAGCGCTCGAAGCGGCGTTACTCACCGCGTATAAGCGTCACTTCGGAAGCGAATCGAATGCCATCGTGACCGTCGATCGGCAAACCGGAACCTACCGCGTCTTCCATCGGCGAGCGGTGGTCGAAACGGTAGAGGATCCGAAGCTGGAGATATCGGTCGCGAAGGCGGGCAAACCGTATCAGGTCGGGGACTTCTACGATGAAGAAGTCACGCCCAAAGACTTCGGGCGCATCGCGGCGCAGACCGCCAAGCAAGTGATCGTCCAGCGCATTCGTGAGGCCGAGCGCGACACGGTTTACAACAAGTACGTTCGCAAGCTCAACGACTTGGTCACCGGTACCGTGCAGCGTTACGAGCAGCGCAACATGTACATCACGCTCGAGGGCCGCGACGAAGCCGTTATGTACCTCGACGAGCAAGTGCCGGGCGAGTCGTACCGGATCAACGACTTCATTCGTGCCTACGTGCTGGACGTCAAGAAGTCGCCGAAGGGTCCGCAAGTCATCCTATCGCGTGCCGCGGAGGGCTTGGTCCAGCGCTTGCTCGAGCTTGAAGTTCCCGAGATCGCAGATGGAACGGTCGAGATCATGGCGATCGCTCGCGACGCGGGGAGCCGTTCGAAGGTAGCGGTTCGAAGCAATCGCCCCGAAGTGGATCCGATCGGCGCGTGCTTGGGGCCGAAGTCGAGCCGGATCGCCAACGTCACCGACAATCTGCGGGGTGAGAAAGTCGACATCATTCGCTACGATCCGGTTCCTGCGACGTTTATTATGAATGCGCTCGCGCCGGCCAAGGTCATAGGCGTCGAGCTCTTCGAGGACGACGGCGTGGCGCTGGTCATCGTGCCCGACTATCAGCTTTCGCTCGCGATCGGGCGTGACGGGCAGAACGTCCGTCTCGCAGCACGGCTCACAGGGTGGCGACTCGACATCGCCAGTGAAAGCGAATCGGCGCAAGCGCGCGAGCGTTACTTGGCGGAGCGTGCCGAACGAGCCGCTGCCGAGCTGGCGCCGCCCGCGCAACCCGAGGCGGCCGAGACTGCGCCGGCGCCGGCCGGTCCCGAGGAGATTGACGCTGAGCTGGTCAGAAAGCTCGAGGAGTTTCGTCGCGAACGGCTGGGTGGAGAAGAAGCATAATCCGGTACGGACCTGCGTAGGCTGCCGCCGGCGCTTCCCCCAGCAGGAGCTGGTTCGCTTCGTTCGCAGCCCAAGAGGTTGGCAGGCCGATCGCTTTGGGGCGCGCGGCAAGCAGCCTGGACGCGGGGCCTATCTCTGTTCGGCGGCATGCGTTCGGCTGGCCGCCCGCAATAAACGGTACCCGGGGCTTGCCACCGCGGCGGCAGAATATGGTTTAATGAGTAGTTCGCATGAGCAATGAACTCAGATGACATCTAGCAACGACCGTGCCCTCGCATGAGGGCGAACCTTTGATCACCTAGCGGAGCCAAGAACCTCGGTTGGAGGCTCCGCGCACACTCCAACTGATGGGACTCGAACGTGCTGCGTTCGAGAGAGAACTTGGCCGGAAAAGTACGCATATTCGAGCTCGCAAAAGAGGTCGGGCTCACCTCGAAAGAGCTGATCACGCTCTTCAACGAGCGCCTGGGCGGCGTGTTCGAGGCGAAAAACCAGTTGAGCGTTGTCCCGGATCAGATCGCCGATCTGGTCCGCAGTGTCTTAAAGCCAAGCCAAAAGGCGTCTGCCGCGACGGCCGCAACGCCGAAGCCTAGCGCTGCTCCGCCTCCCC